>NZ_JAGXJG010000010.1:0-101989 GCF_019091725.1 Cellulomonas sp. GbtcB1
CGGCCCCCTCGATCATCGACACGTGGCCGTCCCAGTCGGGCAGCCCCTCGGCCTTGACCATGCCGTGCGCGACGTCGTCCCGGACGCCGGCTACGGCTGGCGCTCGGTCGCGGAGTACCTGGCCGAGGTGGACCGGCGCGGGAGCGCCACCAACGTGGCCTACCTGCTGGCGCTGGGCACCATCCGGATGGACGTCGTCGGCACGGAGGTCCGCCGGGCGACCGCGGCGGAGGTGGCCGCGATGCGCGCCCTCGTGGACCAGGGGATGCGCGAGGGCGCGTTCGGGATGTCGTCGGGGCTGACCTACGTGCCGGGGATGTTCGCCGACGCCGACGGGCTGGTCGCGCTCTGCGAGGTCGTCGCCGCGCACGGCGGGTACTACGCGCCTCACCTGCGCTCCTACGGCGCCGGGGCGCTCCCCGCGTACGCCGAGGTTGACGAGGTCGCGCGCCGCGCGAGCTCCGCGCTGCACCTCTCGCACGCCACGATGAACTTCCCGGAGAACCGGGGCCGGGCCGGCGAGCTGCTCGCGCTCGTCGACCGCGCGCTCGCCGACGGCGTCGACGTCACGCTCGACTCCTACCCCTACCTGCCGGGCGCCACCACGCTGTCCGCGCTCCTGCCCAGCCGGGTGGCCACCGGCGGGCCGGAGGCCACGGTCGAGCGGCTGCGGGACCCCGCGACCCGGGCGTGGGTCGCCCACGAGGTCGAGGTGGTCGGCAGCGACGGCTGCCACGGCGTGCCCGTCGACTGGTCGACGATCGAGGTCGCGGGCGTGCGGGACCCGGCGCTCGCGGACCGCGTCGGGCGGACCGTCGCCGGGATCGCGCGCGACGAGGCGCGGCCCGCGGCCGAGGTGTTCCTCGACCTGCTGGTGGCGGACCGGCTCGGGACGGGCATCCTGCAGCACGTCGGCGACGAGGCGAACGTCCGGGCGGTGATGCGGCACCCCCGGCACACCGGTGGCAGCGACGGCATCCTCGTCGGCGCGAAGCCGCACCCGCGCGGCGCCGGGACGTTCGCCCGCTACCTCGGGCACTACGTCCGCGAGGAGGGCGTGCTGACGCTCGCCGAGGCGGTGCGGCACCTGTCGGGGACGCCGGCGGAGCGGCTCGGGCTGCGGGACCGCGGGCGCGTCGCGCCCGGGTACGTGGCGGACCTGGTGGCGTTCGACCCGGCGACCGTCGCCGACCGCGCGACGTTCGCGGAGCCGCGGCGGACCGCGGCCGGGATCCCCTGGGTGCTGCTCGGCGGCGAGCCGGTGGTCGCGGACGGCGAGCGCACGGACGCGCGGCCGGGGCGCGCCCTGCGGCACGGACCGGCGGCGCCGCGGTCGCTCGGCTAGCGTGCCGGGCATGGCAGCAACGCGGCTCCTCGTCATCGGCGGCACCGGCGTCATCAGCTCGGCCGTCACCCGGCTCGCGGTCGAGCGGGGGTTCGACGTCACGGTCCTCAACCGCGGGTCGAGCGCGACCCGCCCGCTCCCGGACGGCGCCGAGGTCGTCCAGGCCGACGTGCGCGACCCGGCGTCCGTGCGCGCCGCGCTCGGGTCCCGTGAGTTCGACTCGGTCGTCGACTGGGTCGCCTTCACCCCGGAGCACGTGCAGACCGACGTCGACCTGTTCGCGGGGCGGACCGGCCAGTACGTGTTCATCTCGTCCGCGTCGGCCTACCAGACGCCCCCGGAGCGGCTGCCGGTCACCGAGTCGACGCCGCTGCGCAACCCGTTCTGGCAGTACTCCCGGGACAAGATCGCGTGCGAGGACCTGCTGGTGCGGGCGTACCGCGACTCGGGCTTCCCCGCGACGGTGGTCCGGCCGTCGCACACGTACGACCGGACGCTCGTGCCGCTCGACGGCGGCTGGACCGCGATGGAGCGGATGCGCCAGGGCCGGGAGGTCGTCGTGCACGGCGACGGCACCTCCCTGTGGACGCTGACGCACCACGAGGACTTCGCGCGCGGCATGGTCCCGCTGCTCGGGAGCCCGCGGACGCGCGGCGAGGCGTTCCACATCACCTCGGACGACGCGCTCACCTGGGACCAGATCGTGCGGGCGCTCGCGGCCGCCGCGGGCGTCGAGCCGCGGATCGTGCACGTGCCGTCCGACGCGATCGCCGCCGCCGACCCGGAGTGGGGCGCGGGGCTGCTGGGGGACAAGGCGCACTCGATGGTGTTCGACACGACCAAGCTCCGCCGGTTGGTGCCCGACTTCGCGACGACCATCCGGTTCGAGCAGGGCGCCCGGGAGATCGTCGACTGGCACGACGCAGACCCGGCACGCCGTTCCGTCGACACGCGCCTGGACGCGGTGATGGACGACCTGGTGGCCCGCTTCCGCGTGGGGTGAGGGGACGGGACGCGCGATCAGGTCGTGCGTGCCCGGGCCTCCTCGACCAGCGACCCCGCCGCGCGGAGCGCGGCCCGACGGTCCCGGTCGGTCAGGAGGCCGGTGCCGTAGTGGGCGGCCGGCTTGAGCGCGACCAGATCGCGCAGTCCCTTGCCGTGCCGGCTGTCGACCCGCGACAGCAGCTCGGCCGCCGCGGCGTGGTCCTGACCTGCATACCGCTCGCCCGTCGCGGCGACGCAGATCGCATCACCGGCGGCGATGCCTGCCAGGACGCACAGCCCGACGCAGACGTTGACCGCCGCGCCGTCCTCGGCCTCGATCAGCTCGGCCACCTCCAGGTACTTCTCCGCGATCCTCCGCCGCGCCGTCGCGTGCGGCGCGTCCTGCCGCCGGGTGGCGAGCCGCCGTGCGTTCACGACGGGCCGCTCCGTCCGGGCAGGAGCGCGTCGAACGCCGACCCGACGAGCACGAGGGCGTCGCGCGCGAGCTCCTCCACGAGCGGTTCCCCGGCGGCGGCCGCGGCGACGAGCTCGTCGGTGGACAGCACGAGGGGCTCGAGGGTGTTGCCGGTCCAGGTCAGCACGTCGTCCTCCAGGGCCCGCATCTGCGCGCGCCACGACTCAGCCTGCCGGTCCAGGCCGGGCGGTGTCACCACCAGAAGATCGAGGTCGGAGGCCTCGTCGCCTGCGCCGCGCGCGAAGGAGCCGAACAGCGACGCGTGCGCCGGCACGGGCGTCAGCGCCCCGACCGCCGCGCGGAGGCGGGACACGACCTCTCGGCGCGCGGCCACCGCGGACTCGACCGCCGGGGCGAGCACGTGGCTCCGGTTCAGGCGGTACATCGCTCCCGTGTTGGACGGCTCGGCGGTGATCAGGCCGGTCACGCTGAGGCGCTCCAGCACCAGCGACAGCCCGGCCCGGCTGCCCCGCCCTGCGAGGCGGGCCACCTGGCTGGCGGACAGCGCCGACTCCGTGCCGGCCAGCACCGCGAGGGCCGCGGAGTCGAGGCTGGGGATGAGCGACCGGAGCGGGTCGGAGAGGTCCATGCGCCGATCCTCGCGCTCGTCCAGCCCGGGTGCAACTATTCTGGCGCAGCGCCAGTATTCTGACGCGGTGGCCGCGATGGCCCCGCTGCAGGAGCCGGGCCATGCTGGACCCCGGCCCCGCCGCAGCCCGCCGCGGGGCGCCCGCCGCGAAGGAGCACCCGTGCAGCACCGCAGCATCGGCCCGTACACCGTCTCCGCGATCGGCCTCGGCGCCATGCCGATGTCGATGAACAACGACAAGGTCTACCCGGACCACGACGAGGCGATCGCGACCGTGCACGCCGCGCTCGACGCTGGCGTCACGCTGATCGACACCGCCGACATCTACGCGCCGACGTGGGACCAGATGGGCCACAACGAGCGCATCGTCGCCGAGGCCGTCCGCACCTGGGGCGGTGACACCGACGGCCTGCTGATCACCACCAAGGGCGGCATCACCCGCAGCGAGGGCGAGCAGTGGGGCCGCGACGGATCCCTCGCCTACCTGCGGTCGGCGGTCGAGAAGTCCCTGCGCGAGCTCGGCGTCGAGGCGATCGACCTGTACCAGTACCACCGCCCCGACCGGTGGCTCGTCTACGGCGAGATCATGGAGCACCTGGCGACGCTCAAGCAGGAGGGCAAGATCCGCGAGATCGGCATCTCCAACGCCAGCGTCGAGGAGATCGAGATCGCGCAGCAGGTGCTGGGCGACGGCGGCCTGGTGAGCGTGCAGAACGAGTTCTCGCCGCGGCACCCCGGCAGCTACGACGAGCTGCGGTACTGCGAGGAGCACGGGATCGCGTTCCTGCCGTGGAGCCCGCTGGGCGGCACGGGCGGCGGCGGCCGCGGCGTCGGCGACCGGTTCTCCGTGTTCCAGGAGATCGGCGAGGCGCACGGGGTCAGCCCGCAGCAGGTCGTCCTCGCGTGGGAGCTCGCGCTGAGCGACGTGCTGGTCGCGATCCCGGGTGCCCGGCGCCCGGCGTCGATCACCGACTCCGCGCGGGCGGCCGACCTGGCGCTCACCGCCGAGGAGGTCGAGCGCTGCTCGCGCGCGGTGGGGCTCGACGTCGGCTGACGCCGCTCCCCGACGCCGCGCCGCCCCCGGTCACCGCCGCCGCGTGACCGGGGGCGTCGTCGTCCCCCGGGAGGTTCGGGCCGGGGCGGGACTCCCGCGCACGCGATCCGTCAGGAACCGGCCGCGGCCCGTATGGAACCCGTGAGGATGGCCGCCGCCGCGCCGCGGCGGGAGTCGGATGGGACACGGCCCGGGGAACCGACCCGGGTCCGCCGGCGCGGCGCCCACCCCGGGGCCCGCCGGCGCGGTTCGACGTCTGGAGTCCCCCCGTGCTGGACCTGGTGTTCGTGGTGGCCGCGGTCGCCCTGTTCGCGCTCGTGAGCGCCGTCGCCGCGGGGGTCGAGAGGCTGTGATCGTCCTCGACCTCGTCGCGGCGGCGCTCGGCGTCGCGGCGGTCGTCTACCTGGTGTGGGCGCTCGTGAAGCCGGAGCGGTTCTGATGGCCGGCTGGCTGGCCGCGGGTCAGCTGCTGCTGGTGGCCGTCGTGATCGCGGCGCTGTACCGGCCCCTCGGCGACTACCTCGCCCACGTGTACACGTCGCCGCGCGACCTGCGGGTCGAGCGCGGCCTGTACCGGCTCGTGGGCGTCGACTCCCGGTCCGAGCAGTCCTGGCGCTCCTACGTGCGCAGCGTGCTCGCGTTCTCGCTGGTGGGCGTCCTGCTCGTCTACCTGCTGCAGCGGGCGCAGGCCGTGCTGCCGTGGGACCTGGGCCTGCCCGCGGTCCGTCCCGACCTGGCGTTCAACACGGCGGCGTCGTTCGTCGGCAACACCAACTGGCAGTCGTACTCGCCGGAGCAGACCCTCGGGTACTCGGTTCAGGTGCTCGGCCTGGCGGTGCAGAACTTCGTGTCGGCGGCCGTCGGCATGGCGGTCGCGGTCGCCCTGGTGCGCGGGTTCGCCCGCCGCCGCACGGGCACGATCGGCAACTTCTGGGTCGACCTCACCCGCGGCACGCTGCGGGTCCTGCTGCCGGTCTCGGTGGTCGGGGCCGTGGTGCTGATCGCCGGCGGCGTCATCCAGAACTGGGCCGCACCCACGGATGTCACCACCCTGGCCGGCGGCGTGCAGTCGATCCCCGGCGGACCGGTGGCCTCGCAGGAGGTCATCAAGCTCTTCGGCACCAACGGCGGCGGGTTCTTCAACGCGAACTCCGCGCACCCGTTCGAGAACCCGACGGGCTGGACCAGCCTGTTCGAGGTCGTGCTCATGCTCGCGATCCCGTTCGCGCTGCCCCGGACGTTCGGCCGCATGGTCGGCTCGCACAAGCAGGGCTACGCGATCCTCGCCGCGATGGGCGCGATCTTCCTGGCCAGCACCGTGCTGCTGACGGTCGTGGAGAGCCACGGCGCCGGGGCGGCCCCGCAGCTGGCGGGTGCCGCGATGGAGGGCAAGGAGCAGCGGTTCGGCATCGCGGCGACCACGCTGTTCGGCGGCGTCAGCACGCTGACGTCGACCGGCGCGGTCAACGGCATGCACGACTCGTTCACCGCGCTCGGCGGGCTGTTCCCGATGATCAACATGATGCTCGGCGAGATCGCCCCCGGCGGCGTCGGGTCCGGGCTCTACGGGATGCTCGTGCTCGCGGTCATCGCGGTCTTCGTCGGCGGCCTGATGGTCGGCCGCACGCCGGAGTACCTCGGCAAGAAGATCGGCCCGCGCGAGATCAAGCTCGCCTCGCTGTACATCCTGGTGACCCCGACGCTCGTCCTCACCGGCACCGCGCTGTCCTTCGCGATCCCGGGCGTGCGGGCGTCGGTCGAGTCCACCTCCATCTGGAACCCGGGGGTGCACGGCTTCTCCGAGGTGCTGTACGCCTTCACGTCGGCGGCGAACAACAACGGCTCGGCGTTCGCCGGCCTGACCGCGAACACCCCGTGGTTCAACACCGCGCTCGGCGTCGCGATCCTGCTCGGCCGGTTCGTCCCGATCGTGCTGGTGCTGGCGCTCGCGGGCTCGCTCGCCGCGCAGGACAAGGTCCCCGCCACCGCCGGCACCCTGCCCACCTCCCGGCCGCAGTTCGTCGGCCTCCTCACGGGCGTCGCGGTGATCGTGACCGCCCTCACCTACTTCCCCGTTCTCGCGCTGGGTCCCCTGGCGGAAGGTCTGTGACGTCGATGAGCACTGCCCTGCAGCACGACGCTGCCCCGACGACGGGCCCGGCCGACCCGGCCGCGCCCGCCCCGCGCCGCCCCCGCGGGCTGAGCCCCGCCCAGGCCCGTGAGGCGCTGCCGGACACGTTCCGCAAGCTCGACCCGCGCCTGATGTGGCACAACCCGGTGATGTTCGTCGTCGAGGTCGGCGCTGCGCTCACCACGGTCCTGGCCGTCGTCGAGCCGTTCACCGGCGGCCCCGAGCAGTCGGGCGGGACCGGCACCCCGGCCACGTTCACCGCCGGCATCGCCGTGTGGCTCTGGCTCACGGTGCTGTTCGCGAACTTCGCGGAGGCCGTCGCCGAGGGTCGCGGCAAGGCCCAGGCGGACAGCCTCCGGCAGACCCGGTCGAGCACCACGGCCGCGGTGGTCGACGGGTACGACCCCGTGCGCGACCCGGGTGCCGCGCGCGCCCGCACCCGGCCGGTCGCCTCGCCGGACCTGGTGCTCGGCGACGTCGTCGTGGTCACCGCGGGCGAGCTGATCCCGGGCGACGGCGACATCGTCTGGGGCATCGCCTCGGTCGACGAGTCCGCCATCACCGGCGAGTCCGCGCCCGTGGTCCGGGAGTCCGGCGGCGACCGGTCCGCCGTCACCGGCGGCACCCGCGTGCTGTCCGACCGCATCGTCGTGCGGATCACCTCGAAGCCGGGGGAGACGTTCGTCGACCGGATGATCGCCCTGGTCGAGGGCGCGGCCCGGCAGAAGACGCCGAACGAGATCGCGCTGAACATCCTGCTGGCGTCGCTGTCGATCGTGTTCGTGGTGGTCGCGCTGACTCTGAACCCGATCGCCGGGTACTCCGGGGCGTCGGTGAGCGTGCCGGTGCTGGTCGCGCTGCTGGTGTGCCTGATCCCGACGACGATCGGGGCCCTGCTGTCCGCGATCGGCATCGCCGGCATGGACCGGCTGGTGCAGCGGAACGTGCTGGCGATGTCCGGCCGCGCCGTCGAGGCGGCGGGCGACGTCACGACCCTGCTGCTCGACAAGACCGGCACCATCACCTACGGCAACCGGCGGGCCGTGGCCTTCCTGCCGCTGGCCGGGGTGGACGCGCACGACCTGGTGCGGTCCGCCGCGCAGGCCTCCGCCGCCGACCCGACCCCGGAGGGGAAGTCGATCGTCGACCTCGCCGCCGGGCAGGGCGTGGCGGGCGACGCCGCGACGATCGCCGCGGGCACGGAGGTCGTGCCGTTCACCGCGCAGACCCGGATGAGCGGCGTCGACCTGCCGGACGTCACCCGGATCCGCAAGGGCGCCGGCTCGGCCGTCGTCGTGTGGCTCGAGGAGGAGGGGACGCTGCCGGCTCCCGTGCGCCGGGAGCTGGACGGCCTGGTCGAGGGCATCTCGTCCGACGGCGGCACCCCGCTCGTCGTCGCCGCGAAGGACTGGTCCGGCCGCGGCCGGGTCCTCGGCGTCGTGCACCTCAAGGACGTCGTCAAGGACGGCCTGGCCGAGCGGTTCGCCGAGCTGCGCGCGATGGGCATCCGCACGGTGATGATCACCGGCGACAACCCGCTGACCGCGAAGGCGATCGCCGCCGAGGCCGGGGTGGACGACTTCCTCGCGGAGGCCACCCCGGAGGACAAGCTCGCGCTGATCAAGCGGGAGCAGGAGGGCGGCAACCTGGTCGCGATGACCGGGGACGGCACCAACGACGCCCCCGCGCTCGCGCAGGCCGACGTCGGCGTGGCGATGAACACCGGCACCTCGGCCGCCAAGGAGGCCGGGAACATGGTCGACCTCGACTCGGACCCGACCAAGCTGATCGACGTCGTCCGGATCGGCAAGCAGCTGCTCATCACCCGCGGCGCGCTGACGACCTTCTCCATCGCGAACGACGTCGCGAAGTACTTCGCGATCATCCCCGCGCTGTTCGCCGGGGTGTTCCCGGGCCTGGCAGCGCTCAACATCATGCAGCTGTCGTCGCCCGCGTCCGCGATCCTCTCCGCGATCGTGTTCAACGCGCTGGTCATCGTCGCGCTGATCCCGTTGTCCCTGCGCGGGGTGCTGTACCGCGCCGCGGCCGCGTCGTCGATCCTCGGCCGCAACCTGCTGGTCTACGGCCTCGGCGGCGTCGTCGCGCCCTTCCTCGGCATCAAGCTGATCGACCTAGTCGTCAGCCTGCTGCCCGGCTTCTGACCCCCTCGGACTGAAGGAGAGAGCCGTGAGCTCCCCTCGCACCACCTGGTCGCACCTCGTCGTCTCCCTGCGGGCGATGCTGGTCCTCACCGTGATCCTCGGGGTCGCGTACCCGCTGCTCGTCACGGGGCTCGGCCGGCTGATGCCGGCGCGGGCCGACGGGTCCCTCGTGACCGGGGCGGACGGCGCCGTCGTCGGGTCGTCGCTGATCGGCCAGTCGTTCACCGACGCCGACGGCGCGCCGCTGCCGCGGTACTTCCAGTCCCGGCCGTCCGCGGCCGGCGACGGGTACGACGGGGCCGCGTCGTCGGGGTCGAACCTGGGGCCGGAGAACCCGGACCTGGTCGCCGCGATCGAAGCACGCCGCGAGGCCGTCGCGGCCCTCGAAGGGGTCGACGTGGCGGCGGTGCCGGCGGACGCCGTGACCGCGTCGGGCTCGGGGCTCGACCCGCAGATCAGCCCGGCTTACGCGGAGCTGCAGGTGCCCCGCGTGGCGCGGGAGCGGGGGCTGCCGGAGCGGCAGGTCCGCGCGCTGGTGGCCGCCGCGACGACGGGCCGCGCGCTCGGCGTGCTGGGCGAGCCGGCGGTGGACGTCCTCGAGCTGAACCTGGCGCTGGACCGCGCGGGGTCCTGAGCGCGGCGCGTCGACTTCGGTGCCTGTCGCCGAGCTCGGTGCCGGGGAGCACCGAGCTCGGCGACAGGGCTACCGCGCGCCGACCACCTCCGGCACCCGGCGCCGTGCCCGGGTCGCGCCCAGCGCCATCGCCCCGAGCACCACCGCGATGCCCGCGACCTGGCGCCAGGTCAGCACCTCCGCCGCGAGCACCGTCCCGAGCAGCACGCCCGTCACCGGGTTGAGCAGCCCCACGAGCCCGACCGTCGACGGCCCGAGGTGCCGCAGCGCGGCGAACCACGCCACGTTCGCCACGGCGGTCGCGATCAGCGAGACGTACGCGAACCCGAGCAGCGCCGTGCCGTCGAGCGCCGGCGGCGCCCCCTCGACCGCGACCGCCACCGGCAGCAGCACCAGCGCCCCCGCGACGAGCTGCCAGGCGGTCAGCGGCAGCACCTCGACCTCGCCCTGCCAGCGGTTGGCCAGCACGTACCCGATCGACGACATCAGCATGGCGGCGACCGAGGCGAGGATCCCGCGCGGGTCGAGGCCGGCGCCGTCCCC
Source organism: Cellulomonas sp. GbtcB1 (assembly GCF_019091725.1). NCBI lineage: Bacteria > Bacillati > Actinomycetota > Actinomycetes > Micrococcales > Cellulomonadaceae > Cellulomonas > Cellulomonas sp. GbtcB1. Next base: position 9,917 of record NZ_JAGXJG010000010.1, read on the forward strand.
GCCGCCGAGCAGCATGACCGCCACGCCGACGATCCCCAGCACGCCGCCGACCACGGCCCGCAGCCGCGGGCGCTGGCCGAGCAGCACCCACGCCGCCAGCATCATCGCGACCGGCCCGACGGCCATCACGGTCGACGCGATGCTGCTCGGCAGCGCCTGCGCCGCCACGTAGACCAGCGCGAAGAACGCCCCGACGGTGAGGGTCCCGAGCACGAACGACCGCCACCACCACGACCCGCGCGGCAGCCGGCGGGCCAGCACGAGCAGCACGATCCCCGCCGGGAGCGCACGGAGGACGCCGCCCCACAGCGGGCTGTCGGCGGGCAGCGCGTGCCGCGTGACGTAGTAGGTGCTGCCCCAGAGGACCGGCGCGATCGCGGCGATGGGCAGCCAGCGGCGGTTGTCTTCCACGGAAGCGACTATACCTTCCGTGGAAGATATGATCGGGCCATGGCACCGGACCATGTCGACCGCATCCAGCAGGAGTGGGCCCGCGAGCGACCGGATGTCGACGTGCGCCCGCAGGGCGTCATCGGCCGGCTGCACCGGCTCGCGCTCGCCCTCACCGGCGAGATCACCGAGGTCTACCGGGAGCACGGGCTCGGCGAGGGCGAGTTCGACGTGCTCGCCGCGCTGCGCCGGGCGGGGGAGCCGTACGAGCGCGCGCCGGGCGACCTCGCGGCGCACACGATGGTGACCACCGGGGCGATGACGAAGCGGGTCGACCGGCTGGAGCGCGCCGGCCTGGTCACCCGCCGGCCCAGCGCCGTCGACGGCCGCGGGCGGGTCGTCGCGCTCACGCCGCGCGGCCGGGAGGCGATCGACGCGGCGTTCACCGCGCACATGGCGAACGAGCGGCGGCTGCTCGACCTGCTCGGCCCCGAGGAGGACGCGGCGGAGCTCGAGCGGCTGCTCCGCCGGTGGCTCGCGGCGCTGGACCGCGGGGTGTGACCTCGGCCACCGCGCCTTGATCTCGACCATGGTTGAGGTCCTAGCGTCGAGGCGGGCCCGGCCGCCGGGGCGCGGGCCCGGACGGAGGCCTCGTGACGTACGTGATCGCCCAGCCCTGCGTGGACGTCAAGGACAAGGCGTGCATCGAGGAGTGCCCGGTCGACTGCATCTACGAGGGCAAGCGCAGCCTGTACATCCACCCCGACGAGTGCGTGGACTGCGGCGCCTGCGAGCCGGTCTGCCCCGTCGAGGCCATCTACTACGAGGACGACCTCCCCGAGCAGTGGAGCGAGTACTACAAGGCGAACGTCGAGTTCTTCGACACCCTCGGCTCGCCCGGCGGCGCCGCGCGGACCGGGGCGCAGACCTTCGACCACCCGGTGATCGCCACGCTGCCGCTCCAGGTGCACGGCGACTGAGGCCGATCGCCGCGTCGCACCGAGGGGGTCCCGTGGAGCCGGAGGACACGCTGTCGGTCGGCGAGGTGAGCCGCCGCACCGGCGTGCCCGTCTCCGCCCTGCACTTCTACGAGCGCCGCGGCCTGATCGTGTCGACCCGGACGGCAGGCAACCAGCGCCGGTACGCCCGGCACATGCTCCGCCGGATCTCGCTGATCGTCGTGGCGAAGCGGCTCGGCGTCCCGCTGGCCGAGCTCAGCGAGGTGTTCGCCGCGGTGCCGATCGACCGCGCCCCGACCACCGGCGAGTGGCGACGGCTGTCCCGGGAGTGGAAGGAGCGGCTGGAGGAGCGCCGGCGCACCATCGAGCGGCTGGAGCGGGACCTCGCCGGCTGCATCGGCTGCGGCTGCCTGTCGCTCAAGGCGTGCGCGCTGCTCAACCCGGACGACGTGCTGGGGGAGCGCGGGGCCGGGCCGGTGCGGTTCGACGCGGAGGTGGCGCGGGGGCCCGCGCCGGACCTCGCCGCGGACCCCGGGGCCGGCCCGGGCGAGATCCGACCCGGCCAGGACTCCACATCCGGGGGCCGGGCCGCGTTCTAGGGGGGCACGCACGTCGCACCCACCTGGAGGTCCCCGTGACCAGCACCACCCGCCCCACCCGCTCGCGGTCCATCCGCCTGCTGACCATCGGCGCCGCCGCGTCCGGCCTGTGCCTCGCCGGCGCCGGTCTGGCCGCCGCCACGGGCGCGTTCACCGTCGAGCCCCGGCCCGAGCTCGTCGCGGAGTTCGACGCCGCGAACGAGGGCACCGACTTCAGCGAGATGCCCGCGGACTACACCGAGCAGCAGTACCGCGCGTTCTGGACGTCGGGCTACACGGCCGAGGACCTGGTCGCGCTGGAGGAGCTGTGGTCCGTCGACGAGACGGAGGCGAAGGCCCGCGCCGGCCAGGCGGTGCTGGACGGCGCCGCCCTGCCGTTCGCCCCCGGCACCCACGCCACCGCGGAGCTGTCGCCGGAGGTGCTGGCCGCGATCGACGCGTTCTTCGCCGCCGGGTACACCGGCGAGGACGTCGCGGAGCTCGCCGACCTGTGGAGCACGGACACGGTCGAGACCAAGGCGCGGGCCGGTCAGCTCCTGATCGATGGGCAGACTGTCCCGGTGGCCCCGTCCGGCACCCCGGCCGGCGCCTGACGTGACCCCGGCACCGCGGACGGCCCAGGAGACGACCATCGCCACGCTGACCCTGCGCACCGGGTTCGAGGTCGAGCTGCTCGCGCCCGCCGGCTCGGACCGGCAGGTGCTCGCCGACGACCTCGCCGCCCGGTGCGGCGGGCGGGTGCGGCGGTCGTCCCACACGGACTCCGAGCCGTCCGCGGTGCCGGGCGTCGGGCTGTTCCGGCACCTGTCGCCGGCGTTCGACGTCGTCGGGCCGGACGGCGCCCCGGTCGCCCGGCTGGTCGACGACATCACGATCGAGGCCGACCTCGCCGCGGCCCCGCGCACGCCGCCGGGGCACCGCGGCTGGTACCGGGTGCTCTGCGACGACGCCCGGCTGCTGCGGCTGGTCGAGCGGCAGGTCGATCCCGCGGCGGCGCTGCCGGACGTGCTCGCGCCGGTCGCGGCGCTGTTCGGCACCGTGGTCGAGCTGGTCGGCGGCGCGGCGCGCGTCAACGACGCCACCGGCGCCACCGTGGCGGTCGCGATGCCGCTGCCCGGGGGCCGCGAGCGGCCCTGCGAGGTGATCACGCCTCCGCTGGCCCGGGACCACGGCGCCGCGCTCGACGCGCTGCTCGCCCCGGCCCGGGCGCTCGGGTTCACCGTGCCGGTCGAGGCCGCGGTGCACCTGCACGTCGACGGGTCGCCGTTCCGACGGCCGGCCGCGTTCGCGAACCTGGTCCGGCTGTTCGGGCGGTGGCGCGAGCCGCTCTGGGCGGCGCTCGGGACCAACCCCGCGTGCCGGCGGCTCGCGCCGCTGCCCGCCGAGCTGGTGGCGCTCGTGGAGCGCGACGCGCCCGCGACCTGGGCCGACCTCGCGGCGGCGGCCCGTGGGACCGGGGTCACCAAGTACGCCGACGTGAACCTCACCCAGCTCGTCGCCGCCCGCCCGGCCCGGGACACCGTCGAGGTGCGGATCCTGCCGGGGTCGGCCGACGCGGCGGAGATCGTCGGCCGGGCGGCCCTGGTCGAGCGGCTGCTGCTGCGCTGCCTCGACGACCGCCCGGTGCCCCCGCCCGGGGCCGACGCCGCGCGGGACCCGGCCGGGGCGCTCGCGGCGCTCGCGGGGATCGGGGCATGACGACCTACCTGCCCGTGCCGGGCCCGGAGAGCGCGCCGACGCCGCGGGTCGTGCCGCTGCCCGTCCGCGAGGGCCCCCGCGCGGCGGAGGGAGGCGCCGGCGGCCTCGACGACCTCGTCCGCACGCACCTGGCCGGCCTGCTCCGGTACGCGACGGTCCTGGTCGGCGACGAGCACACCGCGGCCGACCTCGTGCAGGAGGTGCTGCTGCGCGCGCACGTGCGGTGGCACCGCATCGCGCTCATGGAGCGGCCCGACCTGTACCTGCGCCGCATGGTCACGAACGAGCACCTGTCCTGGCGCCGCCGGTGGCACGTCCGCACGATCCGGCCCGCCGCCGACGAGGTGCTCGCCGCCCACGCCGGGAGCGCCGGGGACCACGCGCACGGCCTGGCCGAGGAGGACGCCATGTGGCGCCGCCTCGCCGACCTGCCGCCCCGGCAGCGCACCGTCCTCGTGCTCCGCTACTACGAGGGCCTCGCCGACGCCGACATCGCGAGCGTCCTCGGCACCTCCGCCGCCACCGTCCGCTCCCACGCCTCGCGCGCGCTCGTCACCCTGCGGCGCGCCGACCCCACCTCCCCGGAGCCGTCATGACCGAGCACCGCCCCGCCGCACCGTGCGGCACGCCCGACGACGTCGAGGCGCGCATCGCCGCCGCCCTCCGCTCTCGCGAGCCCGCGCCCGCCGCCACCTCCGCCGCCGCCGACCGGATCGCCGCGGCCGTCGCGGCCGGCGCGGACGCGCACCCGCGCGGTGTCGTCCGCGCGCTGCCGATCTCCCGCGCGGGCCGGATCGCGGCGGCGGGCGTCGTCACGACCACCCTGGCGGTCGTCGGCGCGGGGGCCGCGGCGGCGGCGAACCCGTACTCCGGCTTCGCGGTCGCGGTGGAGGACGCCGCGCGGGCGGTGGGCGTCGACTGGAGCGCCATGCCCGCCGGCTACACCCGCGAGCAGTACCAGGCGTTCTGGGACGCCGGGTACACGTCGGACGACGTCGCGGCGCTCGAGGACCTGTGGCAGACCGACGCGACGACCGCCAAGGCGCGCGCCGGGCAGCTGCTGCTCGACGGCGGCACCGCCCCGATCGCGCCGGGCGCGGCGGAGCCCGCCACCGGCTCCACGGCCGGCGACCCGGCCGAGGCGTTCTGGGACTCCGGGTACGGTCTCGGCGACGCGGAGCGGCTCGCCGAGCTGTGGCAGGTCGACATCAGCACCGCGAAGGCCCGCGCGGGCGACCTGCTGCGGGACGGGCAGCCGCTGCCGATCGGCCCGGGCGAGGGCTGACCCGACGGCGCATCAGGCGGAGAACGCGTCCCGCAGGTAGCCCGCGTAGCCGCCCGGGGTACGGCCGACCGTGCGGCCGGACGTCACGACGTCCACCTCGTCGGACGCCCGCACCACGACCTCGGGGTCGGCCCGCAGCCGCGCCACGAGGTCCACGTCCTCGTGCTCGACGACCGAGGCGAAGCCGCCCGCGCGGAGGTAGGCGGCGGCGCGGATCCCGAGGTTCGCGCCGTGCACGTGCCCGTTCGGCCGGCCGGGGACCCGGGTGGCGCGCCACGCGGCGAGCTGCCGCGGGGTGAGGTCGCGCGGGTCGGGGCGGACGGTGCCGACCACCACGTCGGCGCCGGCGTCCGCGAGCGCGCGGTGCCCGCGCAGCCAGTGCGGGGGCACGACCGTGTCGGCGTCGGTGCAGGCGATCCACACCGAGCGCGGGTCGTCGTCCCGCAGCGCGAGGCCGGCGGCGACCCCGGCCGCCCGCGCCGCGCCGACCGCTCCGGCCCGCACGGTCAGCGTGCGCACGCCCGCCGCCGCGGCCGCCGCGGCGGACCCGTCGCGGCAGTCGTCGAGCACGACCACGACGTCCACCGGTGCTCCCGCGGCGTCGGCGGCCGCCGCGACGGACGCCAGGCACGCGGCCAGCAGCTCCTCCTCGTCGTGGACGGGCACGACGACCAGCAGCCGCTCGACGGGCGGGCGCGCGGCTGCCGGTCGCCGGGTCACGGCAGCAGGCCCTCGCGCTCCGCCACGGAGGCGGGGTCGGCGGACCACACGTCGAGTGCCACGTCCGCGTCCCGGTACGACGCCACGCGGGCCAGCCCCAGCGCGCGGTCGAGCGTCGCCTGGACGTCGTCGCCGGTCTGGGCGTGCTCGGCGACGGGGTGCCGCCAGTGGCAGCCGAGCACGGTGGCGCCGGGTGCGAGCTCGGGGCGCAGCCGCTCCACCAGGTCGAGCAGCTCGGGCCGGGTGAGGTAGTACGCGACCTCGGACAGCACGACGAGGTCGTAGGGTCCCGCCGGTACCCCGGACCGGGCGTCGTGCCGGCGCACCGTCACGTGCGGCTGGTCGGCGACCCGCTCCCGGGCGGCCTCCACGGCGGCCGGCACCACGTCGGTCGCCAGCAGCCGGTCGCTCCGCCGGGCCAGCTCGGCCGTGAGCGTGCCGACCGAGCAGCCGACCTCCAGCACCGAGCCGTACCGCCGGGCCGGCAGCGCCGCGAGCGTGAGCGCCCGCTTGCGCTCCTCGTACCACCGCGTCCCGAGCCCCCACGGGTCGTCGCGCCGCTCGTACTTCCCGGCGAAGTACTCCGTCGGGACGCCGGCGGGCAGGTCGTCGGCGACCACGAACGGCTCGACGTCCCGGTCGAAGTTCCGCAGGAACTCCGGGTGCAGCGGCGCGGCGTCCTCGGGTGCGGGCGACCAGGGCTGCGTCTGGGTGACGTGCTGCGCGAGCGCGCGGCGCTTCGCGGTGAGGTCCCGGTCGTCGAGGGGCAGCGCGCGCAGGTGGTCCCACGGCACGTCGGCGTGGTCCGGCGTCGCCCAGTGCCACAGCCACACGGGGTACTCGAGCAACCGCGCGCCCGTCTCGGCCGCGAGCTCGGCGCAGACCTCCCCGACGACGCGGTGGTCCCGGTGGCCGTCGCCGCGCCACGGCGCGACCAGGACGGCGAGCGGCTCGTCGCCGACCGCCGCGCGCAGCGCCGTCGCGACCGCCTCGCGGTGCTCGCGCGTCCCGCCGTCGGGGAAGCCGAGCGTGGTGACGGTCGACCCCGGGGACAGCACGGCGACGCCCGCCGCCAGCTCGCGCGCCCGCATCGGGACCAGGTCCTCCGGGGCCAGGGTGACGGAGCCGGCGTGCGAGCCCGCCCCGTCGGTGACGACGACGACGTCCGCCGGCCGCCCGGCCTCCGCGAGCCGGTGCAGCAGGCCGCCGGCGCCGAGGGTCTCGTCGTCGGGGTGCGCCGCCACGACGACCGTGCGGCCCGCGGGCAGCGCCAGCCCGGGCAGGGCGGCGAACCGCGCGGAGGCCTCCCAGATGCCGGCCGGGGTGCCGCCCGCCCGGCCGTCGAAGATCACCACGGCGCCGGTCCCGCCGCGAGCAGGCCGCCGAGCGACGCGTCGTCGCGCTCCGCGTGCTGCTGCCGGACGTAGACCTCCAGGTCGGCGACGCGCTTGGCGTGCTCGGGCTCCTGGGTCAGCGGCCCGGGGCCGAGCGCGTGGCCGGCGAGCCGCAGCACGTCCTCGCAGGTGCGGGCCACGGTCGCGCGGACGCGCTTCGCGAGCACCCGGCCCGCGGCGCGGGCCTCCTCCGGCTCCGGGTCGAGCCCGCCGCGGGTGGCCGCGCCCGACGCGTCGACGCGGGCGGCGGCGTCCGCGAGGACCACGCGCGCGGCGGCCAGGCGCTCGTCGACGGCGCCGAGGTGCATGGCGAGCAGCCGGTCGTCGGGGCGGGCCGCGGCGTGCGCGTGCAGGCGCCGGGCGACGCCGACCGCCCCGCCGAACCAGCACGCCGCGACGCCGATCGCGCCCCACCAGAACCCCGGTCGGTCCAGGTACCAGGCGCCCTCGGCGACCAGCGTCGCGCGCGCCCGGTCGAACCGCACCGGGGTGCTCGGGATCTCCGCGAGGCCGCGCGACGGCCACGGGGCGTCGACGGGCTGGACCTCCGCGGCCCGCAGGTCGACGGCGAACAGGCCGCGGCGGGCGTCGTCGTCAGCCACGCGGGCGGTGACGAGCGCGGCGTCCAGGTCGCTCGCCAGCGAGCACCAGGGCTTGGTGCCCTCGAGGAGCCAGCCGTCGTCCACGGCGGTGGCCGTGAGCGCCGGGCCGGGGTCCTCGGCCGCGTACACGCCCCAGGTGGTCGCGGCGGCGTCGAGGGGGCTGCCGGTCCCGGTCTGGTCGAGGATCGCGCGGGCGTCGAGGTGCGGCTCCACGGCCCGCGCGACGGCGAGGTCGTGGGCGGCGAGCGTGGCGAGGAGCTCCCAGAGCGCGGCGGTCGACCCGGCGCCGGGGCGCAGGTGGTCCGGCCAGGCAGCGGCCGTCCGGAGCGCGTCGGCGACGGTCGCCGGGAGCGGGGCGAGGAGCAGGTCCGGCGGCGGGCCGGCGTCCTGGAGGCGGACGGGGCGGGTGCCGTCGGGCATGGGTCTCCTCGCGGCTCGGGGATCGGCGGATCCGCCGGGGGGCGGTTCCGGCCGCGATCATCGCTCGCGCCGGACGGCGCCGCCAGCGGGGGGAACCGCTGACCAGCCGATCCGCCCGACCGGGCGGTGCCGCTCGGGCGTGCCGGTGCGGCGCGGGGCACCGGCCCCGACCTGGACGTGGTCCGCCGGACGGACCACGCCGCTCCGCCGCAGGACGGATGTGGGCCGCGCGGGTCGCTGGTTAGCGTGGCGGGACGACCCGTCGACCACCTCGGAGGATCCGTCATGCCGTCCACCCCGCCCGTCTCCCGCGTGCTGAACGCCGCGGTCGGCGGACTGGCCGCGACCGCCTACTACGCCGCGCCGGACCTGATCCGGTCCCGCGCCGGCCGCGGCTGGGCCAAGGCCGCCCTGACCGCCGTCGTCGTCGCCACGTCCGTGCCGGACATGCGCCGCGGGCTCGCCGAGGTGCGCGCCCAGCGCGAGGCCGACGCGCAGGACCCCGAGGCCGAGCAGGTCGACTGGGCGGCGATGTGGGGCTCGATGTCGCCGGGCGGCCGCGCGTCGGCGGTGGGCGCGGGCGCCGCGGTGCTCGCCGGGTCCGTGGCGTCGGTCGTCGCGATCGAGCGCGCCGTGTTCCGCCGGGGCGAGCGCCGCCGCGCCGCCGGCGTGCGGTTCGCGCACACCCGACCGGCGCTGGTGTGGGGCGTGCTCACCACGGTGGTCGCCCTGCTCCCGGACCAGCCGTCCGCGCCCCCGCGCCCGCTCCCGCGCGCCTGACGCCGGTCGCCGCGTGGGCGCGGCCTACGGTTTCCGGCCGCGCCCACGCCGATCGCGGGCGGTTGGGCGGGAAACCGTAGGCCGGGGTGCCGGCGCGCTCAGCGGCCGACCATCGCCATGCCCGCGTCGTCGTAGCGGTTGCCCGAGACGCCCACCGTCGTCGCGAGGGCGTCGAGCTCGGCCCGCTCGTCGGCCGACAGGGCCACCGTCGTGGCGTCCGCGTTCTCCTGCACCCGGGAGAGCCGCCGGGTGCCCGGGATCGGCACGACCCACGGGTGCTGCGCGAGCAGCCACGCGAGCGCGACCTGCCCCGGCGTGGCCCCGCGGGCCTCGGCCAGAGCGCGCACCCGCGCCACCAGGGCCTCGTTCGCGTCCCGGTTCTCGGCGGTGAACCGGGGGACCCGGTGCCGGATGTCGCCCTCCGCGAACGTCGTCGAGGAGTCGACGGTGCCGGTGAGGAACCCCTTGCCGAGCGGGCTGAACGGCACGAACCCGATGCCCAGCTCCGCGCACGTCGGCAGCACCTCGGGCTCGGGGTCGCGCGTCCACAGCGAGTACTCCGACTGCACCGCGGTCACGGGGTGCACGGCGTGCGCGCGGCGGATCGTGGCCGCGCCCGCCTCGGACAGCCCGAGGTGCCTCACCTTGCCCTCGGCCACCAGCTCGCCCACCGTCCCGGCGACGTCCTCGACCGGCACGTCCGGGTCGACCCGGTGCTGGTAGAAGAGGTCGATCGCCTCGACCCGGAGCCGGCGGAGCGACGCCTCGGCGACCGCGCGGATCTGCTCGGGGCGCGAGTTCAGCCCGACCATCCGGCCGTCAGCGATGTCCCAGCCGAACTTGGTGGCGATTACCACCCGGTCGCGCATCGGCGCGAGCGCCTCGCCGACCAGCTCCTCGTTGACGTACGGGCCGTAGACCTCGGCGGTGTCGACGAACGTGACGCCGAGGTCCACGGCCCCGCGGAGCACCGCGATCATGTCGTCGCGGTCGCCGGGGTTGGGGCCGTAGGACATGGAGATGCCCATGGCGCCGAGGCCGACGGCCGAGACCTCGAGCCCCTGTCCGAGCGTGCGGGTGTGCATGGCGGTGCCCTCCGTGGGGTCGACGGGGTGCACCCGGCCGGACGGGACGGGTGCGTGCGGGTGCGGCCGCGGTCGGTCAGCCGACGGCGGTCGTGGGGGTCGCGGGCGACGGCTCCGTCGCCGCGGCGGGGTCGGCGTTCGCGGACCAGCTCGCGAGCAGCTGGAGAGCGTCGGCCGACGCCGTCCCGGGAGCGGCGGTGTACACGAGCATCGTCAGACCGGGTGCCTGCGCGATCGGCAGCGTGTCGTACATGAGGTCCAGCCGCCCGGCGACCGGGTGCTGGATGTGCTTGAGCCCGCCGCGGTGCAGGTGCACGTCGTGCCGGGCCCAGCGCTCGCGGAACTCCTCGCTGCGGGTGGACAGCTCGCCGACCAGGTCGTGCACCGCCTTGTCGTGCGGGTCGCGACCGGCGACGCCGCGCAGGATGCCGACCGTGTCCTTCGCGGCCTTCTCCCAGTCGACCCAGTAGTCGTGGGCGGCGGGGTCCAGGAAGGCGAACCGCGCGTGGTTGGCGGGGCGGCCCTCGACGTGCGACGGCCCGGTGAACAGCGGTGCGTAGAGCGCCCGGCCGAGCGCGTTGGTCGCGAGGATGTCGAGCCGGTCGTTCCGCACCACGGCGGGCGCGCCGGTCATCGCGTCGAGCATCACCTGGACGCTCGGCGGCACGGGCGGCGTGGGCCGGCGGCGGGCGCGCGTGGTGCGGGGGCCGGCGGCGCGGGCGAGGTCGTGCAGGTGCAGGGTCTCCGCCTCGTCGAGCTGCAGCGCCCGGGCGATCGCGCCCAGCACCGACTCGGAGACGCCCGACAGGTTCCCCCGCTCCAGGCGCACGTAGTAGTCGGAGGACACCCCGGCGAGCAACGCGACCTCCTCGCGGCGCAGCCCGGCGACGCGGCGGTTCGACCCGTAGGCGGTGAGCCCGGCCTGGGCGGGCGTGATCCGCGCCCGGCGGGACGCCAGGAAGTCACGCACCTCGTCGCGGTTGTCCATGCCTCGACGGTACGTCCGGCGCGGCGCGGCTGGCAGGTCCTGCCAGTACCCGTCACGGCGGGGCCTCCCGGGTGCGACGGCCCGGGTGTCTGCTGGGACGGTGCGCCGCGGTCCGCGCGGCGCCGAGCGCGCCGAGGAGACCCGCGTGGAGATCCGCACCCAGGAGCCGACGACCGCCGGCCCGTCCGCCCTGTTCACCGGCGACGTCTGGTTCGACGTCCTCGCCGCCCCGCCCGCCCCGTCGCGGCTGCGGGTCAACGTCGTCCGGTTCGCCCCCGGCGCCCGCACGCACTGGCACAGCCACGCCGCGGGGCAGTCGCTGCGCGTGACCCAGGGCGTCGCCCGCGTCGGGACCCGCGACGGGCGCGTCGTCGAGGCGCTGCCGGGCCAGACCGTCTGGTGCCCGCCGGGCGAGGAGCACTGGCACGGCGCCGGCCCCGACGCCTTCATGGAGCACCTGGCGATGTGGGAGACGACCGACGCCCGGGACGGTTCGGAGACGACGTGGGCCGAGCCGGTCGACGACGCGCAGTACGCCGCGGGTGGGGCGCGATGAGCGCCTGGATCGCCGACGAGCTCGACCGGATCGGCCGGGCGGAGGAGCTGCGGCTCGCCTCCTCCCGGCCGGACGGCACGCTCCGGCCGGCCGTGACCATCTGGGTGGTCCGGGTCGGCGACGACCTCGTGGTCCGCTCGGCGTACGGCCCGGGAAACGGCTGGTTCCGCCGCGCGCAGGCGTCCGGGCGCGGCCGCGTCGAAGCCGGTGGCGTGACCCGGAACGTGCGGTTCGTGGCTGCCGACCCGGCCGGGCACGACGCCGTCGACGCGGCGTACCACGCGAAGTACGACCGGTTCGGGCCGCGGATCGTCGGGTCCGTCGTGGGTCCCCAGGTCGTGGACGTGACGCTGCGGCTGGTGCCGGAGGGCGCCTGACACGGCGCGGGGCGCCGGTGCGGCGGTGCGCTCAGGGCCGGGGCTCGACCACGCGCACCATGCCCGTCATGTCGCCGACCTCGAACCCCGCCGCCCGGTAGAGCGCGCTGCCCTCGGCCGTCGCGAACAGCGTCACGAACGCCGGCGCCGGCGCGCGCCGGGCGATCAGGTCCAGCACCCGTGCGAGCAGCGCCCGCCCGATGCCCTGCCCCTGCCGGCCGGGCAGCACGACGACGTCCTGGACCATGAAGTACTTCACGCCGTCGCCGACGACCCGCGCCATGCCGACGGTCTCGCCGTCGGCGGCCACGGCCACGACGCCCAGGGTCGAGCCGGCGAGCGACGCGGGCTGGGACGGCCAGTCGAACGCGTGGGCCCAGCCGACGGCCTCGGCCAGGCGGCGGTGCTCGTGCGGGGTGGGGAGGCGGTCCTCGAGCATCACGTCGGCGGGCATGGCGCCCATGCTCCCGCGGGACGGTCGCACCCGGGTGCGCCGCGCGTGGCGCCGTGCGCTTCCGGGTAGGTGCTCGCCGGGGAGGCCCGTCCGCCCGGGCCGCCGCGTGCCTAGGCTGGCCGGGTGACCGCGCTGCACGAGATGACCGCCCTGGCCCTCCGTGACCTGCTGAGGTCCGGCGAGCTCGACCCCGCCGACCTCGCCGAGCACTACCTGGCCCGCATCGCGGACCGCGACCCCGGGCTCGGCGCCTTCGCGACGGTCACGCCGGACCTCGCCCGGGAGCGCGCCGCCGCCCTGCGCCGTGACGCCCGCCCCGGACCGGACGCCCCGCTCTGGGGACTGCCCACGGCCGACAAGGACCTCACCGACCGGGCGGGCGTGCCGACGGGCTTCGGCTCGCGGGCGTTCGCGGGGCCGTTCCGGTACGTGCCCGAGGTGAGCAGCGACATCACCCGGGTGCTCGACGACGCCGGCATCGTGTCGCTCGGCAAGACCGCGGCGCCCGAGCTCGGGTTCCCCTCGTACACCGAGACCCTCGTCGGGCCGCCCGCGCGGAACCCCTGGGACCCCTCGCGCGGGTCGGGCGGGTCGAGCGGCGGAGCGGCCGTCGCGGTGGCCGCCGGGCTGCTCCCGGTCGCGCCGGGGTCCGACGGCGGCGGGTCGGTCCGCATCCCCGCCGCCGCCTGCGGGCTCGTCGGGCTGAAGACCACCCGCGGGCTGCTGCCGGCCGGCGGTGGCGTGGAGTCGCTGGGCGGGCTGGTGGTGCACGGGCCGATCGCCCGGACCACCGCGGACGCCGCGCTGCTGCTCGAGGGCATGCTGCCGCGGCGCGGGGACGGCACCGTCGACCACCCGCGGACGCTCCGCACGGCCGCCGGCCCGCGGGGCTCCTACCTCGACGCCGCGCGGCGGGGGCGGACCCCGGACGGGCGGGCGGCCTTCCGGATCGGCGTCAGCACGTTCAGCGCGTGGGAGGGGGCGTACGACATCGTGCTCGGTCCCGAGGCGCGGGCCGCCCTCGACGCCGGGTCGACCGCGCTCGACGGCCTCGGCCAAGCCGTCGTGGACACCGGCGCCTGGGAGCCCGACCCCGCGTACGCGCCGGCGTTCCGGACCCTGTGGATGGCCGGCGCCGCCGCCGTGCCGATCGACGACCCCGAGCGGCTGGCGCTGCTGGAGCCGCTGACGCAGTGGCTGATCGAGCGCGGCCGGGCGGTCCCCGCGCGGCAGCTGGTCGAGGCCGTCGGGGCGCTCGCGGCCTTCGAGCGGACGATGGTCGCCCGGGTCGAGCAGTACGACGCCGTGCTGCTGCCCGCGATGGCGCTCGCCCCACGGCCGCTCGGCTGGTACGACGCGGAGGACCCGGAGCGGAACTTCGCCCAGCAGTGCGAGTACACGCCGTACACGTCGATGCTCAACGTGTGCGGCCTGCCCGCGATCACCGTGCCGACGCACTGGACCGAGCCCGACGCCGGCGCCCCCGCGGGGCTGCCGATGGGCGTGCAGCTCGTCGGGCGTCCCGGCGGCGAGCACGTGCTGCTGGCGCTCGCGGCGCAGCTGGAGGAGCGGCTGCGGTGGCCGGAGCGGCGGCCGCCCGTCTGGTGACGCGGCGCGGCCCGGTGACCCCGGCGCGGTCCGACCGTTGCGGTCCCGCGCACCGGCGCCGCCCGGTGCGGAGAGTCCGCGCACGGTGCTCCCTAGCATCGTGCGCATGACGACCGACTACTTCGCCGACGACCCGCGCACCAACCTCGAGCGGATGCTCGCGGGCGACCTGTACGTCGCCGACGAGGAGATCGAGGACCTCACCCGCCGGTCGGCGCGGCTGGCGGAGGCCTACGGCCGGGTCGCGCTCCTCGACGACGCGGCGGCCCGCGCGATCCTCACCGACCTGCTCGGCACCCTGGGCGAGGGCTCGGGCATCCGCCCGCCGCTGCACGTCGACCTGGGGACGAACATCCACGTCGGCGCCCGCACCTTCGTGAACTTCAACCTCACGGCCCTCGACGTCGCGCCGATCCACATCGGCGACGACTGCATGATCGGCCCGAACGTGCAGCTGCTGACCCCGATCCACCCGATCGAGCCGCAGCCCCGCAAGGACAAGCTCGAGGGCTCGAAGCCGATCACGATCGGGGACAACGTCTGGCTCGGCGGCGGCGTCATCGTGTGCCCGGGCGTCACGATCGGGGACAACTCCGTCATCGGCGCGGGGTCGGTCGTCACGCGGGACATCCCGGCGAACGTCGTCGCGGTCGGGAACCCCGCGCGGGTCGTCCGGGAGGACATCGACCGCTGACCCGGCCGGACGCGGGGCGGCGTGCGGTGGCCGGCCCGGTGAAGGAGGCAGACGTGAGGACCGGCGCGGTCGCGGAGGCGGGCGGCAGGCCCGGCGCCGTCTCGGAGGGCGACGGCAGGAGTGGCCGCGTCGCGGAGGCGGACAGCCAGGACCGGCCCCGTCAGCTGGCGCGGCGCAGCTGGGCGTACGTCGCGGACATGCGCTCGAACTCGTCCCGGGTCAGGCCCATCGCCTCGATGAGCTCGGCCTCGAGCCGGTCGTAGGCGTCCTGCTCCGCGAGCGTGCGCGGCGGCGGCGTCGCCGAGAACCGCGCGTGGATCTCCCGGAGTCGCTCGTGGTCGATGGCCCGCCTGCTCATGTCCCGAACCGTACGACCCACCACTGACACGCCCCTGTGCGCGGGCCGTGGCGAACGCGCGCATGCTCGGGGAGCGGCCGGGGGCCCGGACACAGTGCTGCGGACGCGCTGGACAGGAAGCGGACACGCTCGACCTTGGGCGGGCACGCCTGGCCTGGGGCGGGCACGCCCGGATGCGTGCGGGCACGCCCGGATGGGTGCGGCGCGGCGGCACGCTCGGCCTGGGGCAGCAGCCCGAGGCGCGGCAGGGTCGGCCTGGGCAGCAGCCCGAGGCGCGGCACGCCACTGGGGAGGGGGCGCGCTCGTAGAGGGACGGATGCATCGGAGCGACCGACTCGCTGGGTCAGAACGGGGGTGGTGCGTCGTAGGGGTCGGCAGTCGCGTCGTGGCACTGCCCGGTGCCGGGACGGGTGAGGTACCGGTGCCCGGTGGGGGTGATCCACTCGTAGAGCCCGGGTTCGATCTGCCGCAGCCGGAACCCGCCGTCGGTCTTGAGGCGGTGGTGCCGGTGGCAGACCGGTCCGAGGTTGTCGGCGTCGGTGCGGCCGAGGGGCGCGTCGGGGTCACCGCCGGGTCGGGGGTGGAACTCCTGGGTGTGGTCGATCTCGCATGCGCAGGCGGGGACCCGGCAGCCGGGTGCGGCGCACGTTCCGTCGCGGGTGCGGACGAGTTCGGCCAGGGCGGCGGGTGGTCGGTAGCGCTCGCGGCCGACGTCCAGGACCCGGTCGGTGAGCGGGTCGGTGACGACTCGCTGCCAGACCCCGCCGATCGCCAGGGCCCTTGCCTGGACGGCGTCGATGGGTCCGTGGCCGTCGAGGTGGGCGGGCTGGTCGTCCAGGCCGAGCAGGGTGGACGCCGGGATGGTGATGCGAACCTCGGCGCCGGGGCGTCCGGAGCAGCGGGTGCAGCCGCGGGGGTGGTCGCGACGGTGTTCGGCGCAGCGGCGGGTGCAGAGGCATCTGTCGGCGCGCCCGGCGCGACGGTTTCGCTCGGCGCGCCCGGCGCGACGGCGTCGGTCGGAGCGCCGGGCACCGCGGCTCTGGTCGGAGCGCCAGGCACCGCGGCTCTGGTCGGAGCGCCAGGCACCGCGGCTCCGGTACCGGTCTTGGTCGCCGTCGCCGTCGCCGTCGCCGTCGCGGGCGCGGTCTTCGTCTCCGTCGCAGTCTCGGTCGAGGTGGCGGGCGGCCCGGCCAGCACGCGGGGGTCATGTGAGCCGGGCACCGAGTGTGCACCTGAGTCGCCGAGCGGGATGAGCCTCGCGATCGGGATCGGCTCCACCGGGCGGGTGAGCAGCGCACCGTCCCGGTCGGTCATGGTCGCCCCGTTCCACGATCGTCTCGGCTCCGGCGGCACCGGCAGACCTGGGGACAGACGGACCTCGAACGCCGGACCATCCGACACGGGGACGTCCCCGACCACCAGGTCGCGCAGACCATCCGCGCGCAGCTGGTCCAGGGTCCGGTCGTCACCCAGCGCCTTGGCGGTCTTCGCAGCGTGGGTCAGGACCCCGTCGACCCGGAGCGCGTCCGCCGCGTCGAGCACCAGCCACATGGAGGCCATCCCGTCCGGCTGGGGCCGGGGGTGGGACACCTTCCTCGTGCAGCGGGCGCGTTCGCGGCGGGCGGCGGCGCCCTCGGGGTCGACCAGCCGGATCTCCCGCGCCACCCGCTGCCGGAGCTCGGCGACCGAGCACTGGTCGGCGTCCGGCAGCACGGCGTCCTCCACGGCGTGGGCGACCTGGAACGACAGGTCCGCCAGCTCGGCCGTCAGCACCTGGGCCTTGGCGGGGTCGAGGTGCCCGACCTCCAACGCCTGCCGGGTCGCGCCGAGCATCCCGTCGAGCACGAGGGCCCGGTGCACGGTCTTGGTCGCGGTGACCCGCGGCCACCCGAGGCGCATCTGGAGCTCGTCGCCGGCCACGCAGGCCTGCGTCGGGGGCGCACCGGCCAGCGGGGACCACTGCGGGCTCATCTCGTCCCGGGAGGCGAGCTCGGCGACCATGGCCAGCTTGCGGGCGTGCTGATGACTCTCGACCCGGTCCTGCGCGGCGATCACCTCGACCAGGATCTTCGAGGACAGCACCTGCAGGTCCAGCCCTCGCAGCCAGGCGTCCAGCTCGGGCCCCGGCGGGCACGCCGCGATCGCCTCGACCTGCCGCTGCTCACCCGTGCGCGGCACCCCACCGGCCGCCACGACGGGGTCCGGGCCGAAGTCCGTCAGGCACGTCCCGTCGGGCCCGTAGACCGGCAGCACGACGGCGGCGACCGGGTCGCCGTCGGGGTGTTCCTGCAGGTCAGATGCCATGGAACGACACTACCGACGGCCACCGACACGACCCCGGCGACCGACCCCCTCCCTGGGGACGACGCACGACGACGGCACCTGTGGACGGCTCGGCACCCGCACGCCCGGCCCGGCTCAGCGGCCGGAGAGGTGCGCCAGCAGCCGGTCCAGGAACTCCGCCTGGGCGGCCACGACGAGCTCCCTGGCCTCCGGCACCGGCACCCACCGCAGCTCGTCGAGCTCGGGGAACGTCACCGTGCGCCCGCTGCGCGGGGGCCAGTCGACCGTCACCTGGCTCACCGGTCCGCGCGGGGCGTCGAGGTCGAGGGTGGCGGCCCGCGCCCAGACCCGGACCACCTTCCCTGCGCGCTGCCGGACCTCGCCGAGGTCGACGTCCTCCCCGTCGGGCGCGGGGACGCCGACCTCCTCGGCGAACTCGCGCAGCGCGGTGGCGTGCGGGTCCTCGCCGTCCAGCGGCTCCCCCTTGGGGACGGTCCAGCCGTGCGGCTTGCGCGCCCAGAACGGGCCGCCCATGTGCCCGAGCAGGACCTCGGGCGCGCCGGGGCCCCCGGCGCCCGGCCGGTGCAGCAGCAGCCCCGCGCTCGTGCGGGCGGCAGCGGCGACGGCCACGCTCAGGACTCCGGGAGCAGGACCTCGACGCCGGCCTCGTCCAGCGCCGTGCGCAGGTCGGCGGGCGGCGGGGCGTCGGTGACGAGGTAGTCCGCCCGGCCGAGCTCGGCGATCTGCGCGAACAGGCGGCGGCTGAACTTCGACGAGTCGGCGAGCACCGCGACCCGGTCGGCGCGGTCCATCATGTCGCCCATCATCGAGGCCTCGACCAGGTTGCTCGTCGAGTACCCGACGTCGGCGGACACGGCCCCGACGCCGATGAGCGCGAGGTCGCACCGGATGTCGACCTCCGGCTGGTGGGTCCACGCGGGCAGCCGCACGGGCCCGAGCGTGGCCTGGTCGGTGATCCGCACGCTGCCGCCGAACACGTAGAGGTCGCGGTACGCGGACGGGGCGAGCTCGGTCGCGCCGCGCAGGCTGTTGGTGGCGACGGTCAGGTCGCGCCGTTCGCCGAGCGCCCGGACGAGGGCGAGCGTCGTGGTGCCGGCGTTGACGATGATCGCCTGCCCGTCCCGCACCAGCGCGGCCGCCCGGGCGCCGATCCGCTCCTTGGCCTGGGTCTGCATGCGCATCCGCACGTCGAGCTCCGTGTTGGGGCGCGGGGCGGTGCTGAGACCGACGGCGCCGCCGTGGGTGCGGACGAGAACGCCGTCGGCGTCGAGCTGGTCGAGGTCGCGGCGGATGGTGTCGGCGGAGACGTCGAACCGGTCGGCGAGCTGCGCGACGGTGACCTCGCCCGTCTCGGTCACGTACGCGGCGAGCTCGGCCTTGCGCCCTGCCGGGAGGCGGCGCGGTGCGGTGTCGGAGGACGACATGCAGACACATCTAGCACAAAATCGCGTCCCCTCGCAGGAAGTCGCGGATACCTACCGCACGGTCACGCATCACTCGACAGGTGCTGATCGCGGCCGTTCTGGCCCGTGATCGTGCGGCTCACCGCGTGGGAGCGAGGCCATCGCGTCCTCAGGTCTCAGTGCGGTAACGCGCCGAGACCATCCCTTGACGACCGCAGAGACCCGCACTAGCGTGCTCAAACACGCAGAGAAGCGCACTCAGCCGCACAAAGCGGCATCCCGGAGGGAGAGTCATGAGCAACGGAGCTCGGATGCGGTACCTCAGTGCCGCGGCCATCGCCGGGGCCTCGGCCCTGGTCCTGACCGCGTGCGGCAGCGGCGGCGACGCCGCGGTCGGTGGCGGGTCGGACGGCGGTGACGTCACGCTCGAGTTCGCCCAGTGGTGGGAGCCCGAGCTGCCCGACGGCGCGTTCCGCGAGCTGATGGACAAGTTCGAGGACGAGAACCCCGGCATCACCGTCGAGCTGCTGAGCGGCCCGTACGCGTCGACCAAGGAGCAGGTCCTCGCCGGCGCGGCCGCCGGCACGATGTCGGACGTGGTCGGCCTGGACGGCGCCTGGGTCAACGACTTCGCCAAGCAGGGCGCGATCGCCGACCTGTCCGCCCTCATGGCGGACGACGGGTTCGACGACGGCCAGCTGGTCAGCCAGGTCCAGGTGGACGGCTCGACCTACATGATCCCGGTCGTGAACTTCGTGTACCCGATGTTCACGAACGACGACCTGCTCGCCCAGGCCGGCGTGGACGCGCCGCCGAGCACGCGCACCGAGTTCCAGGACGCGGCCGAGGGCATCACCGCTCTGGGCGACAACACGTACGGCTGGGTGCTGCCGCTGTCGCTCGAGGCGCCCAACGGCGTCCAGAACGACGTGATGTCGTGGGTCTGGGCGTCCGGCGGCTCGATGCTCGACGACGGCCAGCCGGCGCTCACCGACAACCCGGATGTGGAGAGCGGCGTGCAGTTCGTCGCCGACCTCTGGGACGCGGGGGTCGTCGCGCCGGGCTCCTTCACGATGAAGGAGCAGGACAAGGTCGAGGAGTTCACCAACGGCCGGGTCGGCATGATGATCGACTCCCTGGCCCACGTGACCACGATCCAGGAGGCCAACCCCGACCTGCAGTTCTCGATCTCCGCCATCCCGGCCGAGGACGGGTACACGGGCGAGCGCGGCATCCCCTACGCCTCGTGGGGCATCGGCGTCGCGGAGAACTCGGAGCACAAGGCCGAGGCGATGAAGCTCGTCGAGTTCCTCATGAGCGAGGAGACCAACGCCGAGCTGTCGTCGATCGCGAACGCGTTCCCGGGCAACACGGAGTCCGTGCCGGACTTCGTCGAGGACAACGAGCTGTTCGCGACGGCGTTCGAGATCTACCAGGACGGCTACCCGGCGAACGAGTTCACGGGCCTGCCCGTCGCCGAGGAGCTCATGCGGCAGCTCGGCGAGCAGCTGCAGAAGAGCCTCAACGGCGACCAGAGCGTCGACGACGCCCTCACCGCTGCGCAGGAGCAGTGGGAGAGCGAGTTCTGACCGACCCCTCCAGCGACCGCGCCGGGCGGGGATCCCTGAACCCGCCCGGCGTGGTCCCCCGGTCAAGGAGGACCGAGAGTGTTCACCTCGCACGTCGAGCGACCCGTGGTCGCTCCCACCGCCGGCGGCTCGCCGGGCCCGGACCGCGCGGCCCCGGCCGAGCAGCCGCCCGCCCGCTCCGGCTGGGAGCGGCTGAAGCGCCGGCTCACGCCCTACGGGTTCCTGACGCCGACCGGCGTCCTCATGGCGATCCTCATGCTCACGCCGATCGTCATGGTGATCTGGTACTCGCTGCTGGACGGCGTGATCACCACCAAGAACTCGGCGTTCGTCGGGTTCGCGAACTACGCCGAGGTGCTCACCGACCCGGTGTTCTACACCGCGGTCCGCAACACGCTCGTGTTCACCGTCTCCAGCGTGGTGGCCCACTTCGCGATCGGCCTCGGCTTCGCGATGCTGCTCAACACCCCGCTGCTGAGCCACCGCACCAAGGCCTTCTTCCGCGTGATCTACGTCCTGCCGTGGCTGTTCACGGTGGCGATCATCGCGGTCCTGTGGCGGCTGCTGCTCAATCCGAACGGCGCCGTGAACTACCTGCTCGGCAGCCTCGGGATCACCGGCGGCCAGACCGAGTGGCTGTCCGACCCGAGCACCGCGCTCGCCGCGGTGACGTTCATCAACATCTGGTCCGGCTACCCGTTCTTCATGATCAGCCTGCTGGCCGGCCTGCAGGGCATCCCCAAGGACCTGTACGAGGCCGCCCGGGTGGACGGGGCCACTCCGTTCCAGCAGTTCCGGAACGTCACCCTCCCGCAGCTGCGCCCGATCATCATCTCGATGGCGCTGCTGGACTTCATCTGGACCACGCAGCAGTTCGCGCTGATCTGGATGACCACCGGCGGCGGGCCGATCAACGCGACCGAGATGCTCAGCACCTTCACCTACAAGCTCGCGTTCAGCCGCTACGAGTTCTCGGTGGCGTCCGCGTCCGCGGTGGTCGTGCTGCTGCTGTCGATGGTCCTCGCATTCTTCTACGTCCGGCACCAGAAGGCGCGTGACTGACATGGCGACCCTGACCCCGACCCCCGTGCGCGCCGGTTCCCGCGAGCTGCGCCGCCCGCCCGCCAAGACCGGGCAGAAGGCGCTCGTGCTGATCGCGCTGACGCTCGGCGCGCTGTTCGCCGGCCTGCCGGTGCTGTGGATGCTGTCGAGCTCGTTCAAGGCGAACCCGGAGATCTTCGCGTCGCCGCCGCGGTTGATCACCGAGGGCTTCTCCTTCGACGCCTACACGTCGATCCTCACGGACCCGGTGAAGCTCCGGTTCTTCGGGAACTCCTACCTCGTGGCCGGCGCCGTGACGCTGCTGACCCTGCTCGTCGCGGTCCTCGCGGCCTACGCGTTCAGCCGCTACGAGTTCCGCGGCAAGAAGGTCATCAACGTGGTGATCGTCAGCGTCCAGGCGGTTCCGCCCATCACGCTGCTCATCCCGTACTTCGGCCTGGTGGTGGCGCTGCGGCTCTACAACACCTACCCGGGCCTGATCCTCACGTACATGGTGTTCACGCTGCCCTACGCGATCATCATGATGACCGGCTACTTCAACACCCTGCCGCGGGAGCTCGACGAGGCCGTCAAGGTCGACGGCGCCGGGCCGCTCACCGCCCTGTGGCGCATCCTCGTCCCCATCTCGGTGCCCGGCCTGGTCTCCGTCGGGATCTACACCTTCATGATCGCGTGGAACGAGTTCCTGTTCGCGCTGACGCTCACCCGCACCGAGGACATGCGGACCGTCCCGATCGGCATCCAGCTCCTCATGGGCCAGCACTCGTACAACTGGAACGAGATGATGGCGATGAGCATTCTCGGGTGCATTCCTGTCCTCGTTCTCTTCCTGTTCTTCCAGCGGTACTTCATCGGTGGGATGACCGCAGGGGCGGTCAAGGTCTGACGACCTCGGCCACGGCACGGCAACGACGCACGACCCGACACGAAAGAGGAGTCACCCCATGTTGATGAACGGCGCGGACCTGCTGGCCGTCGCGAACGAGCACAGCTTCGCGGTGCCGGCGTTCAACATCAGCGACTACGCGATGTTCAACGGCATCGTCGACGTCTCGGAGCAGCGGCGCGCGCCGCTGATCGTGGCGATCCACCCCGACGAGGTCAGCCACATCGGCCACGACGTCCTGCCCGCGCTGATCCAGCGGGCGCACAAGGCCACCGTGCCGGTGACGATCCACTGGGACCACGGCGGCACCTACGAGCAGATGCTCCGGGCGTTCCAGATCGGGTTCACCTCGGTGATGATCGACGGCTCGATGCTCCCGTACGAGGAGAACGTCGCGCTGACCGCCAAGGTCGTCGAGGCCGCGCACGCCGTGGGCGTCTCGGTCGAGGGCGAGCTCGGCACGATCGGCAAGCTCGACGAGCAGGCCGAGGCCGGTGTCGCGGTGTCGGACATCATCTACACCGACCCGGACCAGGCCGTCGACTTCGTGCGGCGCACCGGCGTCGACAGCCTCGCGGTCGCGATCGGCACGGCGCACGGCCTGTACCCGAAGGGCCTCACCCCGGAGCTCAAGCTGGACCTGCTGACCGAGATCAAGTCCCGGCTGCCCATCCCGCTCGTGCTGCACGGCGGGTCGGGCAACCCGGACGACGAGATCGGCCGCGCGGTGAAGCTCGGCGTGAACAAGATCAACATCTCCAGCGACATCAAGGTCGCCTACCACGACCGCATGCGCGAGGTCCTGGCCGACCTCACGCTCCGCGAGCCGAACACGATCCAGCCGCCGGCCATCGAGGCCATGAACGCCGTCGCGGCGCAGAAGATCGAGCTGTTCGACGCCGCGGGCAAGGCCGACCTGTACTGAGGTCGGGCACCACGGACGCCCCGGTCCGGGTCGGTCCACCCCGGCCCGGACCGGGCTGCACCACCACCACCACCGTCGGCGCCGGCCGGCACCGCACGACCGCACGGACCGCGAAGGAGCGGCAGATGGGCACGCGCTACGTCCTCGGGCTCGGGGGGACCGTCGACTACGAGATCGACTGGGACCCCGCGACGCTGACCCGGCTGGCGGCCGAGTGGGGCCTGCGGGCCGACGAGCTCGACGCCGGGGTGCCGATCCTCAGCGAGCGGGACCTGCTGCGGTCGCTGCTCGGGTTCGTCCGGGACGGCGTCGGGGGCGAGCGGTTCGTGGCGTCCTCGGAGATCGTCGAGGCGTTCGCCCGCCGGTTCGAGCGCCGCGTGACCCTGGGCGGCACCTGCGTGCGCGCCGCCATCGCGATGGACCGGGTGCGCGACCTGCCGGCCCTGGTGCACCTCGTCAGCATCGACGACGACGTGCGCCGCCTGCTGCCGGCCTCCACGACGTACCTGTGCTCGGCGGACCGGGACACCACCGACCCGCATCTGATCGTGCAGTACCCCGCGTCGTCGCCCGTGCGGGTGGCGGGCGAGGACGTGGTCGCTGCGCACCCGAACCGGCTGATCTACGTCAACGACCCGCCGAACCTGGAGCTCGTGCTGCACCCCGGGCTGGGCGACGCGGTGGCCGCCGCCGACGTCACGCTGGTGTCGGGGTTCAACGTGATCCAGGACCGCGCGCTGCTCGCGGACCGGCTCGCGACCGTCGCCGCGGCGCTGGACGGCCGGGCGCCGGGGTCGTTCGCCTACTTCGAGGACGCCGGGTACCACGTGCCTGCGCTCCGGGCCGACGTGCGGGACGCCCTCGCCGGCCGGGTCGACGCCTGGGCGATGAACGAGGACGAGCTGCAGGCCTGGATCGGCCGCGCCGTCGACCTGCTGGACGCGGCGGACGTCGCGAAGGCGCTCGTCGACCTCCGTGCCGCGGTGCCCGCGCGCACCCTCGTCGTGCACACCAAGTACTGGGCCTTGGCGGCCGGGCCGGGCGCCGGGGACCTGCGCCAGGCGCTGCACGGCGGCATCACGATGGCGAGCACCCGCTACCTGCACGGCGACGACTTCACGGTCGACGACTACGCCGCGACGGGCGCGCGCGAGCCGGGTCCGCTGGGCGCCCGGTTCGCGGCGGAGGTCGAGGCGGTCGCGGGCGCGGCGGCCGGCGCGGTGGCGTGCGAGCCCGCGTACGCGCTGGACGTGCCGCGGCCGACGACGATCGGGCTGGGCGACACCTTCGTCGGCGGGTTCCTCGCGGCGCTGGCGGACCGGTGACGGCGGTGGGCGGCACGCCGGCCGGGCCCGTCGTGCTGGCGGCGAACCAGCCGGAGGACCGGTTCTACGCGGGCGGCGCGCGGATCGCGGAGTTCCGAGGCCCGGACGGCGCGCCCGCGGACGGCGACCACGTGCCCGAGGACTGGGTCGGCTCGGCGACGACGCTGTTCCGCGAGGACGCGCTCGGCCTGACCGTGCTGCCCGGCGGCGGGACGCTCGCCGACGCGGTCGCGGCCGACCCCGTCGCCTGGCTCGGCCCGGAGCGCGCGTCCGCGCACGGTGCCGACGTCGGCCTGCTGGTCAAGCTCCTCGACGCGGGCGAGCGGCTCCCGGTGCACGCGCACCCCGACGTGCCGTTCGCCGCGCGGCACCTGGGCCTCGCGCACGGCAAGACGGAGGCGTGGGTGGCGCTGACCGCCGCGCCGGTGCACCTCGGGTTCCGCCGTGACGTCGGCGCGGACGAGCTGCGCCGGTGGGTGGACGAGCAGGACAGCGGGGCGGTCCTCGCCGCGATGCACGTGCTGGACCTGGAGCCGGGCGACGCGGTCCTGGTCCCGGCCGGGCTGCCGCACGCGATCGGCGCCGGGGCGTTCGTCGTCGAGCTCCAGGAGCCGACCGACCTGTCGGTCCTCGTCGAGTGGGCGGGCTTCGCGATCGACGGGGCCGCCGCGGGGCATCTGGGGCTCGGGTTCGACGCAGCCCTCACGGCGGTCGACCGCCGGGGTTGGTCGACCGCGGAGATCGCCGCGCTGCGCGGGGCGCGGGTCGCCGACACCGGCGACCTGCTGCCCGCCGCCGCGCCGTTCTTCCGGGTCGAGCGGTGGCGCGGCTCGGGCGAGTGGGACGCGGGGTTCGCGGTGGCGGTCGTCGTCGGCGGCGCGGGCGCGCTGGTGCAGCCAGGCGGCGTCCGCACGGAGGTGCGGCGCGGGTCGACGGTGCTCGTCCCGTGGTCGGCCGGTCCGCTGCGGCTGGAGCCGGCGGCGGGGGAGACGCTCGAGGTGCTGCGGTGCCGGCCGCCGGCGGGCGGCTAGCGGCGCGGGATCAGCACCCGGCCTCGTCGTAGGCGCAGAGCAGACCCCACGCCTCCTGCGCCAGCCCGGTCGCGGTCGCGCGCTCCGTCGCGATGGTGCCCTCGCCGCCCTCGAACCCGACGAGCGTGATCGCCGGGCCGCGCCGGGTGAGCGCCAGGTAGCTGCCCACCGCGTCGTCGATCGAGCCCTCCGCGGACGCGCCGTAGTAGTCGGTCGCGAGGCCCAGGCCCTGCGCGCCGACCTCGACCTGCTCGACCACGTACGTGGTCGCGCTGTCGGAGGCGTACCGGGTGCAGGCGGCGAGCGCGGCGGTCAGCCGGTCGGCCTCGGCCACCGCGGCGTCCGCGTCCGGGAGGAGCACCACCTGGTGCACCCCGACCGGCGACTCCGCCTCGCCCGAGCCCTGCGCGACCGTGCGCATCGCGATCGCCTCCGTCGGCGTGCCCGCGTCGCAGGACTCCGGCAGCCGCCAGTCGACGACGCCGGCCGACTCCTCGCGCGGGCCCTCGGGGCCGGTGCCCTGCCAGGACGTCTCCGGCAGCATGACCTCCGGCGGGACGTCGGTGGCGACCGGCGCGGTCGCGGTCGGGTCGCCGGTCGGGGCCGAGCCGGACGGCGTCGGCGCCGGCTCGGCCGCCGTGGTGCTCGGGTCCTGCGTGGTCGGGTCAGCCGACGTGCAGCCCGCGAGGGCGAGGGCGCACGCGGCGACGGTCAGGGTCCGCGTGGTGGTCCGCATGCCGTCCAGCCAAGCAGCGATGCCGCAGGCCCGCGCGCCGGGCGCCGGCCCGCGGGGCCCCGCGGTCAGTCGCGGACGGTGCCCTCGATGCACGTCACGGTGTCGCCGCCGACCCACACCGTGCCGTCCGCGTCGCGCTCGACGTGGACCCGGCCCGCGCGGCCGAGCGCGGTGCCCTGCGCCGCGACGTACCGCTCCGGGGCGCGGCCGGTGCGGATCAGCCACTGCCCGATCGAGGCGTTCAGGCTCCCGGTGACCGGGTCCTCGGTGAGCCCCATGCCCGGGGCGAAGCCGCGCACCTCGAACGCCGTCTCGCCGCCCTCGGCGTGCGGCCCGACCACGCCGACGTCGACGCCCTCGATCGCGGCCCAGTCCGGGCGCAGGCCCAGGACGCGGTCCGCGGAGTCGAGGAGCAGCACGTGCCACCGCGGGCCGTTGTCCAGCAGGCGGTGGTCGACCACGGCGTCCGCGGGCAGGGCCAGGGCGGCGAGCACGCGGTCCAGGGTCGCCGCGTCGACGGGCGCGTCCTCCCGCGGCTCCGGCGCGGCGAACTGCAGACCGCCCGCGCCGCGGCGCAGGACCACCGGCCCGACGCCGCACTCCTGGACGATCGTGCCGCCACGCGCCGGCCGCCCGCCCGCGGCCAGCCACGCGTGGCAGGACCCGAGCGTCGGGTGTCCCGCGAACGGCAGCTCGCCGCCGGGTGTGAAGATGCGCAGCCGGTAGTCCGCCGCGGCCGGGTCGGTGGGGCGGAGCAGGAACGTCGTCTCCGAGAGGTTCGTCCACCGGGCGAACGCGGCCATCTGGGCGTCGGTGAGGCCGTCGGCGTCGTGCACGACCGCGACGGGGTTGCCGCGGTACGGCTCGGCGGTGAAGACGTCGACCTGGGTGAACGGGCGCACGGGTCCACCGTAGAGCGCGGCGGTCCGGGGGACTCCCGCGGGGCGCCTCAGCCCCCGTACGGCGGGAGCCCCGTCGGCGGCTGGCGCGGGACCGCGCCCGGGGGGACGCCCGGTGCCGGGTCCGGGGTCCACGCGAGCGGCGTGCGGGGTGCCCCGTCGGTCGGCCACGCGGCCGGGGCGAGGGGTGCCGCGGGCCCGCCCGCACCGCCCGGCGGGTACCAGCCCCCGAGCGCCGCGGCGGACCCCCGCCGCCGGCGGCGCACCAGCGCCACCACGAGCGCCACGCCGCCGCCGAGCAGCAGCAGCCCGGCCCCACCCGCGACCGCGAGCCCGAGCCACGGGGCGCCGGCCTCCGACGCGACGGCCTGCAGCACGAGGTCCTGGGTGCCGTCGCCGGTCCACGAGACGGTGCGGGGGTCGTCCGGGTCGACCTGGCCGTTGGTCTCCTCGACGTCGCCGGGGAACGTGAAGGCGATCCGGATGTCGGCCTGCACGGACATCCCCAGGTCGGTGTCGCCGGTCGACGCGGGCAGCGTGCCGTCGAGCGTGTAGCGACCGTCGGCGTGCGCGAGCGTCATGCCCTCGCCGTTGAAGACCGCGAACGGCACGGCGTCGAACACGTACCGGCGCCCGACGGCGTCCTCGTCCTCGTAGGGCTCCTCGCGGACCTGGACCCCGCCGTCCTCGCCGAGCAGGCCGCTCGGGCCGTCCGCCCCGGTGCCGAGCAGCTCGTCGACGTCCTGGCCGGTCATCTCGAGCACCGACCGGTCGACCGCGACGACGTACGAGCCGGAGACGGTGTCGTCCTCGCCGACCTCCACCTGCATGTCGAACCGGAAGCAGCCGGACAGGGTCGCGACCGCG
This sequence comes from Cellulomonas sp. GbtcB1, assembly GCF_019091725.1. Lineage (NCBI taxonomy): Bacteria > Bacillati > Actinomycetota > Actinomycetes > Micrococcales > Cellulomonadaceae > Cellulomonas > Cellulomonas sp. GbtcB1. The sequence goes on from NZ_JAGXJG010000010.1 coordinate 37,911, forward strand.
AGCAGGGCGACGGCGAGCGCGCGGACCGGGCGGGTCGTCATGCCTCACCCATCGGCGGGCCGTGGCAGCGCCTTGACGGGCGTCGCCCGATCGGCGCACAGCGGGTGCACAGACCGGGCGACGCCCGCGGGGCCGGCGGGTCAGTCGGCGATGAACGCCAGGATGTCCTTGATCAGGGCCTCCTGGTACGCGCCCGAGATGCCGTGCGGGGCGCCCGGGTAGACCTTGAGCGTGCCGAGCTTGACCAGGTCGATCGACTTGTACGCCGCCGCGGCGATCGGGACGATCTGGTCGTCGTCGCCGTGCGCGATGAGGATCGGGACGTCCAGCGCCTTGAGGTCCTCGGTGAAGTCGGTCTCGGAGAAGACCTGCACGCAGTCGTAGGCGGCCTGGAGCTCGGCGAGCATGCTCTGCCGCCAGAAGTCGTCGCGCAGGCCCTGGCTGATCGTCGAGCCCTCCCGGTTGGCGCCGTAGAACGCCTCGGAGAGGTCCTGGTAGAACTGCGAGCGGTCGCGCAGGACGCCCTCGCGGATGCCGTCGAACGCCTCGATCGGGGTGCCCTCGGGGTTGCTCTCGGACTTCAGCATCACCGGCGGGACGGCGCCGGCGGTGACGACCTTGGTGACGCGGCCCTTGCCGTGCTGCGCGGCGTACCGGACGACCTCGCCGCCGCCGGTGGAGTGGCCGACGACGGTCAGGTCCGTCAGGTCGAGCTGCTCGACGAGGGACGCGAGGTCGCGGGCGTACGTGTCCATGTCGTTGCCGCCGCTGGTGCGGGACGAGCGGCCGTGGCCGCGACGGTCGTGCGCGATCGCGCGGTAGCCGGCGTCGTGCAGGACCTTGAGCTCGTAGGCCCAGGCCTCGGAGCTCAGCGGCCAGCCGTGGCTCAGCAGGACGGGCTTCCCCTGGCCGTAGTCCTGGTAGAAGATCTCGGCGCCGTCGGGCGTGCTGACGTAGGGCATGGTTCCTCCTCGGTCGGGGTCCGGACCGACCTGCCGCGGGGCACTTGCCCGGGGCGTCCGTCCCCGGTCACGATTGGACCGCGCAGCGCCGCGCGCGGACCAGGAAGAAGTCCGGCAGAACTCGGGGGAGCTCGCCGGCCGGGGGCAGAGGCGGGCGAGGGTGGACGACGACCTGGGAGCGCTCCTGCGCCGGCACCGGCAGGACGCTGACCTGACGATCGAGGACCTGGCCGCCGCCTCGGGGGTGAGCGACCGGGGCATCGGCGACATCGAGCGCGGCGTCAGCCGGGGTCCGCAGCACCGGACGGTCGAGGCGCTCGCGGACGCCCTGCGGCTGCGCCCGGACGACCGTGCGGCGCTGCTCCGCCTGGCCCGGGAGGGTCGCCGGCGCCCCGCGGCACCCGTCCCGCACGCCCTGCCGCTCCCGCGCCGGGTGCCGGACTTCACCGGTCGCGCGCAGGAGCGGGCCGGGCTGGGCCAGGTGCTGCGGGGCGGCGGCCCGGACGCCCCCGCCCCGGTCGCCGTCGTGACCGGGCCGCCGGGCTTCGGCAAGACGACCCTCGCGGCTCAGGTGGCGCGCGACCTGCGGGACGACTTCCCCGAGCGCCTCTTCCTGGACCTGCGCGGCGTCGACCACGAGCCCGTGACGCCGGACGCCGCCGTGCGGCGGGTCGCGGAGGCGCTCGCGTCGGGGACCGTCCCGCCCGACCCCGACGCGGCGAGCGCGCACGTCCGCGGCCTGCTCACCGACCGGCGTGTGCTGCTGGTCCTCGACAACGCGGCGTCCGAGGAGCAGGTGCGCCCGCTCGTCCCGGCGGACGGGCCGTCCGCCGTCCTGGTCACCAGCCGGCGCGCGCTCGCGGGGCTCGACGGCGTGCAGCACCGCGCGGTGCTCGGCCGGCTCGCGCCCGGCGACTCGGTCGGCCTGCTGGACGCGATCCTCCCCGGGCGCGGGTCCGCCGAGGACCTCGCCCGGCTCGCCCGGCTCTGCGACGACGTCCCGCTCGCGCTGCGGATCGCGGGCAACCGGCTCGCGGCGCGCGGCGGCTGGTCGATCGACGGGCTGGTGCGCCGGATGGCCGCCGACGAGCGGCGCCTCGACGCCCTCGCCGCGGGCGACCTGCGGGTGCGCGCGGCCTTCACCTCGTCGTACGAGCAGCTCGGCCCGGGCGCGCAGCGGCTGTTCCGGCGGCTCGCCCTCGTGGACGCGCCCACCACGGGCGCCGGGCTCGCGGCCGCGCTGGTCGGCGAGTCCGTCTGGCGGACCGAGGACCTGCTCGACGAGCTCGTGGACCTGAGCCTGGTGCAGCACCTGCCCGGCGACCGCTACGGGCTGCACGACCTGCTGCGGCTCTACGCCCGGTCCGAGCTGGAGCACCAGGAGGACGCCGCCGCGCACGACGCGGCGCGCGCCGCGGCCGACGACTGGCTGCTCCGGACGACCGTGCGCGCCGGGTACCGGTTCGAACCGGACCACGCCCACGAGGGGTCCGCCGTGCCCGGGGAGCGGGACGTCGACCTCCCCGACCAGGAGGCGGCGCAGGCCTGGCTGCGCGCCGAGTCGGCGAGCTGGCTGCCCGCGCTCCGCCGGGCGGCGGCCGCAGGCGCGCACGCGCGCGTCGCGGAGGTGGCGGACGCGCTGCACTGGTTCTCCGACCTCTGGGCGACGTGGGACCGCTGGGCCGAGGTGTTCGACCTGTCGGCCGACGCGGCGACCGCGCTGGGCGACGACCGGCTGATCGCGGTGCACGAGGGCTACCGCGCGTGGGCGCAGTCGATCTGCCGCGGCGACCTCGTGCGGGCGCGCGCGGCCGCGGACCGCGCGCTGGCCGCGGCCCGGCGGTGCGGGGACACCACCCAGGAGGGCTGGGCGCTCAGCTACCGGTCCTGGATCGCGTCGCAGTCGGGCGACCTCGCGCACGCCGAGCGGGACGCGGCGGCGGCGGTGGACTGCATGCTGGCGGCGGGCGACCACGAGGGCGCGCCGCAGGCGATGCTGTCGCTCGCGAAGGCCCGGCAGCGGCTGGGTCGCCTCGACGAGGCCGCGGCGACCGTGCGCGCGACGATCACCCGCGTCGCCGACCCGCGCACCCGCCCCCGGGCGCAGGTCGCGCCGTTCACGGAGGCCAACGCGCACGTCTACCTCGCCTCGATCCTCGTCGAGGCCGAGCGGTGGGAGGAGGCGCGCGCGGTGGCGTCCGAGGCGCTGCGCCTCGCCGCGCCGCTCGGGGTGCCGCGGATCGTGGCGACCGCGCACCTGGCCCGCGGCCGCGCGCACGCGGCGCTCGGCAACACCGACGCCGCGGTGGTGGACATCGAGATCGCGGTGGCGGCGCGCCGCGAGCTCGGGATCGACGCGCCGCTCGCGGCCGCGGTGGCGGCCCTGGCGGAGGTGCGCGCCGCCGCCGTGGCGGCGCCCGTGACCGGGCCGGGCGCGCCGGACCGCGCGCCGCAGCCGACCGCCGCGGGCTAGGGTGCGGGACATGTCGACGGTGCGTCTCGGGGTCCTCGGTGCTGCTCGCATCCTGCACGACGCGGTGGCCGCGCCCGCCGCGTCCGTCCCGGAGGTCGAGGTGACGGCCATCGCCGCCCGCGACCGGTCCCGGGCGCAGGAGACGGCCGACGCGGAGGGCATCCCGCGGGTGCTCGACGACTACGACGCGCTGCTCGCGGACCCGGACGTGGACGCGGTGTACGTGCCGACCCCGGCCGCGCTGCACGGGGTGTGGGTGCTGCGGGCGATCGCCGCGGGCAAGCACGTGCTCTGCGAGAAGCCGTTCACGGCGAACGCGGCCGAGGCCGAGGACGTCGAGGCCGCCGCCGCGGGGAGCGGGCTGGTCGTGATGGAGGCGTTCCACTCGCAGCACCACCCGTCGTGGGCGCGGCTGCGCGAGCTGCTCGCGGAGGGCGTGATCGGCGACGTGACGTCCGCGGAGGCCGACTTCTGCGTCGAGATCGCCGACCGCGGGGACATCCGGTGGCAGGAGTCGATGGGCGGCGGGGCCCTGATGGACCTGGGCGTCTACCCGCTGCGGTTCCTCTCGCACGTCCTGGGTGCGCCGACGGTGCGGTCGGCCGAGGCGGTCGACGTCGACGGGGTGGACGCGTCGATCGTGGTGCACCTGGACCTGCCGGGCGGGGTCGAGGGGACCGTGCGGGCCAGCATGGTCGCGTCGGAGGACCAGAGCGTGCGGGCCCGGATCGTCGGGACGAGCGGGACGATCACCATGCACAGCCCGTACGGGCCGCAGAACGGCGGCCGCATCGTGGTCGAGCACGCCGACGGACGGGTCGTCGAGGAGCCCGTCGACCCCACCGCGTCGTACGTGTGGATGCTGCGGTCGTTCGCCGACGCCGTGCTGCGCGGCGGGGACCCGGTGTCGGGGACCGCGCAGGCCGTGGCGGCGATGCGGCTGGTGGACGACGCGTACCGCGCGGCGGGCATGGCGCCGCGGGAGCCCGCGCCGCTGGGCTGACCGCCCGGGTCAGGCCGGGCGCTCCGGCAGCGGGTACAGGGCCGGCGCCGCCGGCGGGTCCTCCCCGACGAGGCCGTCGACCGCCTCGCGGTACAGGTCCGCGTGCCCGACGTGCCGCGCGTACTCCTCGACGAGGTCGACCAGCACCCGGCGCACGCTCGGCCGCGCGTCGGGGTCGTCGGACCAGGCGATCGGCCGGTCCAGCCCGCCGTCGACGACCGCGTCCGCGAGCGACTCCCGGGCCCGCAGCACCGAGTCCCGCCACAGGCCGTAGAGGTGCTCGGGCTCGTCGTCGGCGGCCGAGGTCCACGGCCAGTCGGGGGTGGCGTCCCAGTCGACGCCCTCCCACGGGTCGCCCGGGCGCCGGCCGTTCACCCGGGTGCACAGGTGGAACACCTCGACGAACGCCAGGTGCTTCACCAGCCCCCCGAGCGTGATCGCCGACGGGCCGAGCGTGGCGGACAGCGCCGCGCGGTCCAGGCCGCCGACCTTCCAGGCGAACGTCGCCCGCTGCCGCTCGAGGGAGCCGATCAGCGAGGCGACCTCGTCACCGGCGACGGGCGGACCCCACCAGCCGTCCCGGTCGTCCCGGTCGTCCCGCGCGACGTCGTCGGACATGGTGCCTCCCTCGTCGGAGCCGCCGGCGGGCCCGCCGGTGCGGGGGACGCTACGCCGGGCCACCCACACGCCGGGCGCGGGCCTGCACGACGGCGCGCCACGCGACGCCCGCCGCGACGACGGCGGCCCCGCCGGCGACCGACGCGGGCGGCAGCGTCGCGGCGAGCACGACGCACCCGACGGCGCCGAGCACCTGGAGCGCGCGCGGGAACCGCCGGTGCGCCCGGTCCTGGGTCAGCGCGGCCGCGTTCGCGACCAGGTAGTAGAGCAGGACGCCGAACGAGGAGAAGCCGACTGCCCCGCGCAGGTCGACCGTGAGCACCAGGACGACGACCACCACGGCGAGCGCGACCTCCGCGCGGTGCGGCACCCGGTACCGGGGGTGCACGGCGGCGAGCGGCCGCGGCAGGTCGCCCTCGCGGGCCATCGCCAGCGTGGTGCGGCTGACCCCGGCGACCAGGGCGAGCAGCGCGCCGAGCGAGGCGGCGACGGCGCCGAGGCGGACCACCGCGCCGACCCACGGCCGGCCCGTCGCCGCGGCGGCGTCGGCCAGCGGCGCGGCGCTCGCTGCCAGCGCGTCCGGGCCGAGCACGGTCAGCAGCGTCACCGCGACCGCGGCGTACACGAGGACCGCGAGACCGAGGGCGAGCTGGATCGCGCGCGGGATCGTCCGGGCGGGGTCCCGCACCTCCTCGCCCATGGTGGCGATCCGGGCGTACCCGGCGAACGCGAAGAACAGCAGCCCCGCCGACCCGAGCACGCCGGACCAGGTCGCGTCGGCGCCGACCGCGACCCGCGCCCACGACGCGTCGCCGCCGGCCAGCCCGGTGACGACGAGGGTGGTGAGGGCGCCCAGCGCGACCGACACCACGACGCGGGTCAGCCGCGCCGTCCGGGTGACGCCGCGGAGGTTGACGGCGGTGAGGGCCACGACGGCACCGGCCGCGACCGGGCGCTGCCAGCCCGAGGGCACGGCGTACGCCGCGAACGTCAGCGCCATCGCCGCGCAGCTCGCGGTCTTGCCGATCACGAAGCACCAGCCGGCGAGGAACCCCCACCAGGCGCCGAGGCGCTCGCGCCCGTAGACGTACGTGCCGCCGGACGCCGGGTACTGCGCCGCGAGCTGCGCGGAGGACGTCGCGTTCGCGTAGGCGACCACGGCGGCGAGCGCGAGCCCGACCAGCAGCGCGGAGCCGGCGGCCTGCGCCGCGGGCGCGAAGGCGGCGAACACCCCGGCGCCGACCATCGAGCCGAGTCCGATGACGACGGCGTCGCCCAGGCCGAGGCGCCGGACCAGGCCGGTGCTGCCGCTCATGCCGTGGTCCTCCCCGGTGCCGTGGGCGGGGCGCCTGCCCGGCCGTCGCGGGCCAGTGTGGCCGACCGAGGTGTCCGGGCGGTGTCCGGCGTGCCCCGGACGTCCGCGCGCTGGCACAGTGGGGCCGCACGGCGGCCGGGGGAGGTGACGCCGGTGGACGCCGACGAGGTGCACCGCGTGCTCGACGCGCTCGCCGCCGCGGGACGTGGACCGGGCGGACCTGGCGGTGCTGGGACGGCTGGCCGGGGGTGGCGCCGCGATCTGAGCGCGGGCGGGTGCGAGAGGCGCGGAGCCCCGGGTCGGACGTGCGTCCGGGCCCGGGGCTCCGTGGCGGGGGTGCGGCGCGCGGCCGCCGGGGTGTCAGGTCAGCGGACCGACTTGATCCGCGTGATGAAGAAGGCGCCGAGCAGCGCGGCCACGATCGACACCGGGAACACCAGCCCGTAGCCGCCGGTCGCCACGACCAGGGCCGAGGTGATGAGCGGGCCGACGGTCTGGCCGGCGGTGGTCGACAGGTTGAGGATGCCGAGGTCCTTGCCGGCCTCCTCCTCGTTCGGGAGCACGTCGACGTTCAGCGCCTGGTCGACGGACGTGTAGACGCCGTAGCCGAGGCCGGCGATGCCGGCGAACAGGAACATGCCGGCGGGGGTCGGCCAGACCCACGGCATCGCGATACCGACGGCGAACAGCACGCTCGACAGCACCACGGGGAGCTTGCGGCGGCCGATCAGGTCGGAGATCGGGCCGGCGGCGACGGAGCCGACCAGCGACACGACCAGCGTGATGACGGCCATCGTGGCGATGGTGGCCGCGGACTCGGCGGTGGTCTGCCCGACGTGGTCCTGCACGATGTAGAGCTGGTACGCCATGATCATCTGGTACGAGACCAGCATGAACAGGCGGCCCGCGAAGGCCAGGTAGAAGTCGGGCGCCTTGCGCGGCGGCCGGAACGACTTCAGCAGCTCGCCGAACCCGGCGGCCGCCGGCGGCAGGTCGACGGCTGACTTCTCGCGCGGCCAGACGATCAGCGCGATGACCGCCGAGACGGCCATGAGCGCACCGCCGAGGACGAAGCCCGGCAGCGAGTTGGTGATGAACGCGGCGCCGACCAGCGAGCCGATCGGGGCGCCGCCGGCCAGGCCGCCGCCGTAGAACGCGGACATGGTGCCGCGGACCTTGCCGGGCACGCGGTCCGCGAGGACGGCGACCGCGGGGGCCAGCATCATGTTCAGGCCGACCATGCTGATGCAGTAGGACAGCGTGATCAGGCCGGGGCTGGTCAGGACGCCGATCGCGAACAGCGAGACGCCGCCGAGGACGCCGCCCCCGAGGATCCACGGGGTGCGGCGGCCGAACCGGCCGCGCGTCCGGTCGGAGAGGTTGCCGAACACGAGGTTCGACACCAGCGACACGATCGCGGTGATCGCGCTGATGGAGCCCAGGAGGGTCTCGGGGGAGTCGACGCCGATGTCGCGCAGGCGCTGCGGGAGCAGCACCGCGGCGACGATCTGCAGGCCGACGATCCACAGCAGGCCGTAGGCGAAGAACCCGGCGCCGAAGCGCAGGGTGCGTGCCCGGGTGAACGGGGCACCCGTGTCGGGGGCGATGTCGTCCCGCGTCGAGGGGGTGCCCTCGGCGGCGACCGTTGCCTGCGCGTCCATGCGAACCTTCTTCGGCGTCATGGGAGTCGGACGGCTCCACGTTGAGACGTCGTGGGCCGGCCGACGCCGGCGCCACCACTACCTACCGCTTGGTAGGTACCGCAGAAATTACGACCGGGTGGTCGGGATGTCAACTCGCTCGCCGGGACGCACGAGGGCCCCGGCCGGCGTGCGCGCGGCACACCGGTCGAGGCCCTCGGGAGAGCTCGCTGGTCAGCCGCCGATCGTGGTGCCGCCGGCGATGGTGCCCGGCGCGCCGTCGGCGTCCACGACGGCCGTGCCGGTCGCGACGACCCCCGGCTCGAAGGTCCAGTCGCCCTTCACCGTGAACGAGGACGCGCCGCGCAGCGACGGCGCGGCGGGGAACCGCTGCTCGAACTTCCCCACGGTCTTGTAGACCTTGCTGTCCAGGTCGACCAGCGGGGCCTTCTCGACCGCGAGCCGCAGCGTCGCGTCCTCGCCGAGGTCGTACGCGTCGGACCGGAGGAGCAGCAGGTCGTTGGTCGTCTTGACCGGCAGGAACCGCTCGCGGCCCACGGCGATCGCGGTCGCGCCCTCGAACACCTCGATCGCCGCGCCCATGGCCGTCTCGATCTGGAACACCTCGGGCGAGGAGGAGTCGGTCGGGTCGACGGTCTTGACGTTGCGGATCAGCGGCAGGCCGAGCACCGCGCCGCGGGCCTCCAGCGCCGCGGCGATCTGCTCCAGGTCGAACCACAGGTTGTTCGTGTGGAAGTACGGGTGCCGGTGCTCGTCGGTGAAGTAGTCCATCTCGTCCGCGGGGGTCTGCGCGGTGTCGCGCAGGATCAGCCGGCCGTCGGACTTCCGGACCGCCAGGTGGCCGCCCTTGCGGTCGGCGGCGGTGCGGCGGCACAGCTCGGCGGCGTACGGCGCGCCCGAGGCGGCGAACCAGCCGGCGATGGTCGGGTTCGGCGCGGCGCCGAGGTTGTCCGAGTTCGACACCGACGCGTACCGGAAGCCCGCGTCCAGCAGCTGCTGCAGCACGCCCGAGGCGAGCAGCGCCGTGTACAGGTCGCCGTGGCCCGGGGGGCACCACTCCAGCGTCGGGTCGGCCTCCCAGGTCACCGGGGTCAGGTCGTCCGTGCGGAGCTTGGGCTCCTGGTTCTGCAGGAAGTCCAGCGGCAGGCCGTCGACGGCCAGGCCCTCGTGCTCCGCCAGCGCGGCGAGCGAGTCGGCCTGGGTGCGGAACGAGTTCATGAGGATGAGCGGCAGGCGGGCGCCGGTCTCGGCGCGGGCGTGCTGCACCTGCTCGACGATGAGGTCGAGGAACGACTTCCCGTCGCGCACCGGGAGCAGCGACTTGGCCTTGTCCATGCCCATCGAGGTGCCGAGGCCGCCGTTGAGCTTGATGATCGCGGTCTTCGCGAACGCCTCGCGCGCCGCCTCGGGGTCGATGTCGACGTCCGCGAGCAGCGGGGGGTCGAGCAGGGGGTCGATGGTGCCCTCGGGGATGAGGCCGGTGGCCCCCGCCTCGAGCTCCCGGTAGTAGTGGGTGAAGACGTCGATCGCGGTCGGGGCCACCCCGGCCGCCGCCATCTTGTCCTGGGCCTGCCGCAGTCCGGTGTCGCTCATGGGGTCGATCCTAGGAACACCGGGTGAGACGGGGCCACACGCGCGGGCGGTGGCGCGCGGCGAGCAGGTGAACGGCGGGCGACGCGCGCTCCGCTCACGCGTCGACGACGAGGGTGACGATGCCCGAGGTGCGGCGTCGCCAGTCACCGCCCTGGCTCCACGCCCACGCGACGGCGTCGGGGATCGCGAGGAGGGGCTCCGTCGCGGCGCGGGCGTGCGTGTACCGGAGTCGGTCCTGGCACCTGGCGTGACGCGCTGCCGCGTAGAGGGCCGCGCGATCCGGCTCGACGAGGGTCTCGTCGAGCTCGAGCACCAGGTGCGTCTCGCCCCGTCCCGCGAGGTCGCGCACGAGCCGGTCGAGGCATCTCCGTCGCCGCTCTCGATCGTTCGTGCCGCGACCGACGCGGTAGATGCCCACGGTGCCCGGCGTGCTGGCGATCGTCGAGAGGATCGCCCGCTGTCGTGACGCGCGTTCCTTGACCATGTGGAGCCGGCTCTGGCCGGGGAGGTGGAGCGCCCGGATCGCGCGCCGCGCGGCGGCGGCGTCCCCGCGCCGGAGGAGCGCGACCGCCAGGACGTAGTCCGACCTCTTGCTCTCGTCCGCGAGTGCGTACGTCGTCATGCAGGTGCGGGGTGGTCGGGCGCCGTCATGGCTCGACGATAGGGAGGACGCGCCGACCCGGTCGGCGTCGTCCCCAGGCCGTCCGTCCAGAGGTGGTGGAGTGTCCCGGTTCTCACCCACATGTCCGCTCGGCGATCACCGTTGAGTCGGGCCTGATGGGCCGCTACCGTGGGAGCAGCCCGCTGCACTAGCGGCGGGAAGTGGACCCGAGACCCTTCCGGACGGTTGTGGCGCTCGGGTCTCGCGCTGTGCGGGGCCGCCCGGCTCGTCAGCCCAGCGCGCCGCGCACCGGCGCGAGCGCGCGGTCGAGCAGGTCCGGCAGCCGGGTCCGCTCCGCTCCCGCCCGGGCCCACGCCTCGACCGCCGCGACGAGCGCCCCGGCCCAGGCCGCGCCCGCCACCCGGGCGTGCAGGGGCTCGACGCCGCGGCCCGCGGCGTACGCCGCGATGGTGGCGCCGAGGTCGGCGGCGCGGCGCGCGGCCGCCAGCCGGAGGTCGTCGCCGAGCCCCATCGTGTCGGCCTGGGTGAAGGCGAGGGCGACGTGCTCGGCGGGGAGCCGGGCGGCGAGGTCGCGCAGGGCCGCCTCGACGACCTCGCCCGGGGTCGCGTCCGCCGGTCCGGCCGCGAGGGCGGCCCGCAGCGCCTCGACCCGCTCGTCGAACGCCGCCCACAGCAGGTCGGACTTCGCGGTGAAGTAGTTGAAGAATGTGCTCCGCGAGACACCCGCGCGCTGCGTGATGTCGGCGACCGAGGTGGTGGCGTACCCCCGCTCGAGGAACAGCTCGCCCGCGGCCTCCTCGAGCATCGCCCGCGAGGAGGCGTGCGGGCGCCCGGACCGGCGGGGGGCGGCGGGGCTGGGCACGCGCCCATGCTAGGCGGGCGGTGGGACCGGGATCACAGCCGGTGGGGCGGGATCCCCGCGCGACCCGGCCTATTGTTGGACGCAGTGCAATAAGCCGGTCGGTCGACGAGCCGCGACCGGACCCCGACGCCCGAGGTGGACCCGTGCCCCACGCCCTCCGTCCGACCCGCGCCCGCACCGGCGCCGCGCTGGCCGCCGTCGCCGCGCTGGCCGCCGTCGCCGCCCTCGCCCTGGCGGCGTGCACCGGCTCCGGCGGGGACGCCGACGACGCCTCGACGCCGCGGGACGGCGGCACGCTGGTCTACGCGACCGGCGACGCCGAGCCCACCTGCCTCGACCCGCACGTCGGCGGCAACTACCCGCAGGCCCTGATCAGCACCCAGTACCTGGAGCCGCTGGTCGGCCGGGACGCGGACGGCACCATCCTGCCGTGGCTCGCCAGCGAGTGGTCGGTCAGCGACGACCTGCTGACCTGGGACTTCACCCTCGTCGACGACGTGACGTTCACGGACGGCACCCCGTTCGACGCCGCGGCGGTCCAGGCGAACATCGAGCACCTGCAGGACCCGGACACCGGCTCGTCGACCGGCTACCTCGCGGTGCAGAAGGTCGAGTCCGTCGAGGTCGTGGACGCGACGCACGCCCGGTTCCACCTCACCGAGCCGGACTCCGCGCTCCTGGAGTCGCTGAGCCAGCAGTGGACCGCGATGGAGTCGCCCGCCGGCATCGAGCGCGGGACGGACGAGAACTGCGCGGCCCCCGTCGGCACCGGCCCGTTCGTCGTGGACGAGTGGGTGCCGCAGCAGCAGGTGACCCTGGTGCGCAACGACGAGTACGTGCCGCTCGACCCGCAGGCGGAGCACGACGGCCCCGCCTACCTCGACGAGATCGTCTGGCGGTTCGTCCCCGACGCGGCGACCCGGTACGCGGCGCTCCGCTCCGGCGAGGTGCAGGTGATCGACAACCCGCAGCCCGACGCGATCGCGCAGGCCGAGCAGGGCGGCGACATCACCCACGTCGACGCGCCGCGGCCCGGCTCGTCCAACCGGATCGAGCTGAACAGCGCGCAGCCGCCGTTCGACGACGTCCGGGTGCGCGAGGCGTTCGTCCGCGCGGCCGACCCGGACCCGGGCATCGAGACCCTGTTCGCCGGCACCGCGACCCGGTCGCACTCCCCGCTGTCGAGCGTGGAGCCGACCGCGTACGGCGACGAGGACCTGTTCACCACGGACACCGACCGCGCGGAGCAGCTGCTCGACGAGGCCGGCTGGACCGCCACGGACGACGAGGGCTACCGGACCAAGGACGGGCAGCGTCTGACCGTGCGGTTCCCGGTGAGCACCAACCAGTCGGTGGCCGCGGAGCAGTCGCTGTTCGAGCAGATCCAGGCGAACGCGAAGGCCGTGGGCTTCGAGGTCGTCCTGACCCCGAGCGACCTGTCAGCCTGGTACGCCGCGCTCGGCGCGAACGAGTACGAGGCCGTGTCCGCGCCCTACACGAAGGTCGGCCCGGACGTGCTGCGGATCCTCTACCACTCGGACGGCACGGTCCCGGCGCCGAGCGGCTACTTCGCCAACCACGCGCAGGTGACGGACCCGGAGCTGGACGACCTGCTGGACCGCGCCGCTGCCACGGCCGACGACGCCGAGCGCGCCGACCTCTACGAGCAGGCGCAGCAGATCGTGCTGGAGGGCTACTACATCCTCCCGCTCTACGACCAGCAGAACCACTTCCTCACCCGCGGCGTCACCGGGATGCGGACGCTCGACACCGTGTCCACGCCGACGTTCCTCGACGCCCGACTCGGGTCCTGACCGCCGTGCGCGCCGTCGCCGTTCGCCGGGCGGTCCGCCGCCCGTGGCTGCGGTGGCTGCTGGTGCGCCTCGGCGCAGCGGCCCTCGTGGCCTGGGTGGTCGCGACGGTGGTGTTCTTCGCGCTCCGCGCGGCCGGCGGCGACCCGACCGAGGCGATCCTCGGCGGACCCGGCTCCCAGGCGGGACCGGAGGCGGTCGCCGCCGCGCGGGCGCAGTACGGGCTCGACCAGCCGCTCGTCGTGCAGTACCTGGTGCAGCTCTGGCGGGTGGCGACGTTCGACCTCGGCGACTCGTACGCGCGCCGGGTGCCGGTCTCCGACCTGTTGGCCGAGCAGCTGCCCGGGACGATGCTGCTCGCGGTGCTGGCGCTCGTCCTCGCGTGGGTGCTGGCGCTCGCCGTGGCGACGCTCGCGGTGCGGGCCACCGGGCCGGTCGGCCGGGCGTGCGCGGCGGCGCTGCGCGGGGCCGAGGTCGTGGCGGCGGTGCTGCCGCACTTCTGGCTCGGGGCCGTGCTGATCGTGGTGTTCTCGTCGACGCTCGGCTGGTTCCCCGCGACGAGCAGCGGCACCGACCTCGCGGGCCTGGTGCTGCCGACGGTCACGCTCGCGGTCCCGGTCGCGGGGTTCCTGGGACAGGTCATGCGCGACTCGCTGGAGGAGGCGGCGGCGGCGCCGTTCGCCACCAGCGCGCGGGCCCGTGGGGCGTCGCCGGTGCGGGTGCTCTGGCGGCACACGCTGCGGCACGGGGTGCTGCCCGCGGTCTCCCTGTCGGGGTGGGCGTTCGGGTCGCTGCTCAGCGGGGCCGTCGTCGTCGAGACGCTGTTCGGCCGCCCGGGGCTCGGCCGGCTCCTGCTCGACGCGACGATGCAGCGGGACGTGCCCGTGGTCGTCGGGGCCGTGGTGGTCGTCGCGCTGGCGTACGTCGTGGTGATGCTGCTGGTCGACGTCGCCGAGCGGCTGCTCGACCCGCGGCTGCGGGGTGCCGCCGAGGTGCCCGGGGCGCCGGGCGGGGCGGCACCGGCCGCGCGCGCCGGGGAGCCGGCGGTGCTCGGGTGACGGCAGTGGCGGCGGAGCGGCGGGGCGCCGCGGACGACGGGCACGGCGCGCGCGGGGGCGCGGGCGGCCCGGGGGGTCCGGGACGTGCCGGGGCCGGGGGCGCGCGGTCGCGGCTGGTCGCCGGTGCCGTCGCGGTGGTGCGCGGGCTCGGCGTCCCGGGCGTGCTCGCCGCGCTCGCGGTGCTCTGGATGGCCGTCGCGGTGCTCTGGCCCGACGTGCTGGCCCCGGGCGACCCGAATGCGATCGACGCGCGCGCGGCGTTCACGGCGCCGGAGCCCGGCCACTGGTTCGGCACCGACGAGTCCGGCCGCGACGTCTACACCCGCGTCGTGCACGGCGCGGCGGCGTCGCTCGGCATCGGCGCGGCCGCGACCGCGATCGGCGTCGGCGCCGGGCTGGTGCTGGGGTTCGCCGCGGGGCTCGGGCCGCGCTGGCTCGACGCCGGGATCGGGCGGGTGCTCGAGGTGCTGTTCGCGCTGCCGACGCTCGTGCTCGCGCTGCTGCTGGTCGCCGTGCTCGGGGCGGGGGTGGAGGCGTCGGTGCTGGCCGTCGGCGCGGCGACCGCGCCGGGGTACGCCCGGATGCTGCGCGCCCGGGTGCGGTCGGTGGCCACCAGCGGGTACGTGGAGGCGGCCCGGCTCGAGGGGCACCCGCCGCTCACCGTGCTGCGCCGGCACGTCGTGCCGAACACGCTCTGGCCGCTGGTGTCGGTCGCGACCCTCGGGATCGGGCAGGCGGTGGTGTGGGTGTGCGCGCTGAGCTTCCTCGGGCTGGGGACGCTGCCGCCGTCGCCGGAGTGGGGGGCGATGCTCAACGCCGGCCGGGTGTACATCGACACGGCGTGGTGGCTGACGGTGTTCCCCGGGCTCGCGATCACGGTGACCGCGGCGGCGCTGACGGTGCTCGGCCGCCGGGTCGGGGCGGTGGCGTCGTGACGGGGCGGGTCGGGGAGGCCGGTGGGCCGGGGGCGGCGCTCGGTGAGGCCGGCGACGGCGGTGCGGGCGACGGGGTGCCGGTGCTCGACGTCGCCGGGCTGCGCGTCGCGTTCCCGGGCGGCGCCGAGGTGCTGCACGGCGTCGATCTGCGCGTGGCGGCAGGCGAGTGCGTCGCGGTCGTCGGCGGGTCCGGCGCGGGCAAGTCGGTGCTGGCGCGCACGCTCGTGGGGCTCGCGGGCGAGGGGGCGCGCGCGGACGTCCGGGCGCACCGGCTCGCGCTGCTCGGCCGGGACGCGCTGCGGTTCACCGAGCGGGACTGGCGCGCGGCGCGCGGGCGGGACGTCGGCCTGGTGCTGCAGGACGCCCTCGGCTCGCTGGACCCGCTGTGCACCGTCGGGGCCGAGGTGGGCGAGGCGCTCGCGGTGCGCCGGCCGGGTGCCGGCGGCGCGGCGGGCGCGCGCGGCCTCTCGTTCCCCCGCCGATCCTCGCGCCGCCACCCGATCGATCAGGGTGCCGCGCGAGGATCCGACGGGGATCCGGGGACGCCGCGGGTCTCCCGGGTCGACCGCGCCGAGCGGGTGCTGGCCGCGCTCGACGAGGCCGGGCTGCCCGACCCCGCGGTGCGCGCGCGGCAGCGCCCGGGGGAGCTGTCCGGCGGCATGCGGCAGCGCGCGCTCATCGCGTCCGCCGTGGTCGCCCGGCCACCCCTGCTCGTCGCGGACGAGCCCACGACGGCGCTCGACGCGACGGTCGCGGCCCGGGTGCTCGCCCTGCTCGGTGACCTCCGCGACGCGGGCACCGCGGTCGTCCTGGTGACGCACGACCTCGGCGCCGTGGCGCGGGTCGCCGACCGGGTCGTGGTGCTGCGGGACGGCCGGGTCGTCGAGGAGGGCGCCACCGCCGACGTGCTCGGTGCGCCCCGGCACGGGTACACCCGCGAGCTGGTCGCGGCCGCGCGGCTGGGCGCGGGGCCGGGCGCGGTCCCGGAGCCGGGCGCAGCGGTGCTCGAGGGCCACGGGCTGCGCCGGGTGTTCCCGCTGCCCGGCGGCGGGGCGGTGACGGCGGTCGACGACGTGGACGTCGCGGTGCGCGCGGGCGAGGCCGTGGGGCTGGTGGGGGAGTCGGGGTCGGGCAAGACGACGCTGGCCCGGCTCCTCCTCGCCGCCGACGCCCCGGACGCCGGGGAGGTGCTGCTGGACGGCCGGCCGTGGTCGGCGCTGCCCGAGCGGGAGCGGCGCGGGCTCCGGTCGGGTGTCCGCCTGGTGCCGCAGGACCCGCTGGGCACCGTCGACCCGCGGTCGACGGTGCGGGCGGTGCTGCGGGCGGCGCTCGCGACGGGGCCCCGGCCGCCCGCCCGTGCGGACCGGGACGCCGCGGCGGCCGCGCTGCTCGCGCGCGTGCACCTGCCCGCGGCGGTCCTGGACCGGCGGCCCCGGACCCTGTCCGGGGGGCAGCGGCAGCGGGTGGCGATCGCCCGGGCGCTCGCCTCGGAGCCGCGGGTGCTGCTGCTCGACGAGCCGGTGTCCGCGCTGGACGTCCAGGTGCAGGCGGCGATCCTCGACCTGCTGGTCGAGCTGCGCCGGGACACCGGCGCGGCGATGGTGCTGGTGTCGCACGATCTCGGCGTGATCCGGCGGGTGTGCGACCGGGTGCTCGTGATGAGCGGCGGCCGGGTGGTCGAGCAGGGCCCGGTGCCGGACGTCTTCGGCGCCCCGGCCCACCCCGTCACCCGCGACCTGCTCGCGGCCCGCGCGGTGTGACGCGCCGCCGAGCGCCGTCGTCCGCGCCGAGCGCGGCAGCCCGAGCCACCGCGCTCGGCGCCGGGCACCGCGCTCGGTCCGAGCCGCCGCGCTCGGCGGCGCGGGTCAGACGGTGACGACGATCTTGCCGCGGGTGTGGCCGGTCTCCAGGGCGCGGTACGCCTCGGCGGTCTCCTCGAGCGGGTAGGTCGCCGCGATCTCGACCTTGACGACGCCGCGCGCCGCGAGGTCGGCCAGGTGCGCCAGGTCGGCGCTGTCGGGGCGGACCCACACGTACTGGCCGCCGAGCTCGTCGCGGGCGCGGGCGTCGGTGATCGACGCGATCGTGCCGCCCGGGCGCAGGAGCGCCGGCGCGGTCTCGACCGCCTGGCCGCCGACGTAGTCGAGCACGACGTCGAAGCCGCCGGCAACGGCGGCGCGCGCGGCCTCGACCAGGCCGTCGCCGTACGCGACCGGCTCGGCGCCGAGCGAGCGCAGGTAGTCGTGGTTCCGCTCGGAGGCGGTGCCGACGACGCGGGCCCCGGCGTGCACGGCCAGCTGCACGGCGATCGAGCCGACCCCGCCGGCCGCGGCGTGCACCAGGACGGTCTGGCCCTCGGCGAGCCCGGCGCGGCGGATGCTCTGCAGCGCCGTGAGCCCGGCCAGCGGCAGCGCGGCGGCCTCCTCGAACGACAGCCCGGCCGGCTTCTTCGCCGCGGTCCGCACGGGGACCGCCACGTACTCGGCCAGGGTGCCGTCCTGCACGACGTCCTTGCGGGCGTAGGCCAGCACCTCGTCGCCGACCTGCAGCTCGGGGGTGTCGAGCCCGGCCTTCACGACGGTGCCGGACACGTCCCAGGCGGGGACCGCCGGGAAGTGCACGTCCATCAGGCCGCGGAGGTACCCCTCGCGGATCTTGTAGTCGACCGGGTTCAGGGACGCGGCGGCGACCTTCACGACCACGGCGTCCGCCCCGATGTGGGGCTCCGGACGGTCGACGACCCGGAGCACGTCGGCCCCGCCGAACTCCTCGTACACGACAGCTCTCATACCGGTGCGAACGGGCCGCCGGTCCGGGGCATTCCGGGCCGTGGCGCGGGTCACGGCTCATCCCGACCGGGTGGTCCGGCCCGCGACCGCCCGTCCTAGCGTGCGGGGCAGGGGCGCCGTCCGGCGCCGCCCGCCGTCCCGGCCGGATCGCCGGCCTGTCGCACGAGGAGCGTGGTGGCGGTGGAGTTCTGGTCCGACTTCTGGGACATCATCTGGTGGTTCGTGTGGGCGTTCGTCTTCATCGCCTACCTGTTCGCGCTGTTCTCGATCATCACGGACCTGTTCCGGGACCGGGAGCTCAGCGGGTGGTGGAAGGCGGTCTGGCTGATCTTCCTGCTGGTGCTGCCGTTCGTGACCGCGCTGGTGTACCTGATCGCGCGTGGGCGCGGGATGGCCGAGCGCAGCACCCGGGCCGCGGTGTCGGCGCGGAAGGCGGGCGACGCCTACATCCGGGAGGTCGCCGGCTCGGGGTCCCCGGGCCAGCAGATCGCGCAGGCCAAAGCGCTGCTGGACGAGGGCGCGATCAGCGCGGAGGAGTTCGCCGCGCTGAAGGACCACGCGCTGGGGCAGGCGCGGGCGGCGACGACGGGCGCGGACGGGACGGGCGCGCACCGCGCACCCGCCTGAGGCCGGCGCAGGCCCGGGCGCCGGCGCGGGCTCGGTCGGCGCGGACGCGCGCTCAGGCGCCGCTCGCCGGCGGCGGGCCCGGGGGTGGCGGGCCGCCCGCGCCGTCCTGCCCGTCCTGCGCGCGCCGGACCGCCGCCAGGAACTCCCGCCCCACGAGCGCCGCGAACGCGAACCCGCACACCATCTGGAGGGTCACGACCATGCGCGCGGGGCCCGTGACGGGCGTGATGTCGCCGAACCCGACGGTCGCCAGCACGGTCATCGTGAAGTAGATCGCGTCCAGCCGGTCGACGGGCTCGGTGAAGGAGCCCGGCGTCGACTCCGACAGCGAGGTGTACCCGGCGGCGAACAGCACGACGAACAGCACCGTCGCGGTCACGAAGGCCTCGATGGCGCGCAGCACCGGGTACGGGGACCGGACGACGCTGCGGATCTGCCAGCCGAGCAGCAGCACCAGCAGCGTGAGGCCGGCGACGAGCAGCACGAGCGTCGCCGGCGTCGCGCGGTCCAGCGGCCGGCCCAGGTACAGGCCGACGATCAGCGCCGTGCTGCCGACGGTGCGCAGGGCGGTGCGCAGCCGGGCGCGTCGGCCGGACGGCCGCGTGGCGTCGTGCGGTCGGGACGGTGCGGGCGGGGCCGGCTGCGCCTCCATCCGGCCATCGTGGTGTCGCTGGGGCGGTGGCGGCATCGCCCGCCGCGGGCGGTGTCGTCAGGCGGTCAGGCCGTCAGCCCGTGCGTGCTCGCGGGGGTCTCGAACCAGACGGTCTTGCCGCGCCCCGGGTGCAGCTCGATGCCCCACGCCGTGGCGAGCGCGTCGACCAGGCGCATCCCGTGGCCGCCGATCCGGCGCGCGTTGCCCGGCTTCACCAGCGGCAGCGTGGGGTCGGGGTCGGTGACCTCGACCCGGACGCAGTCGTCGTGGCACTCGGCGGTGAGGGCGATGTGCCGGTGCGCGCGGGTGTGCACGACGGCGTTGGTGAGGATCTCGCTGGTCAGCAGCTCGACGGTGCGGGCCGCCTCGGCGGTCGCGTGGCCGAGCTCGGCCTCGTGCGCGGCCCAGCGGCGGCCGGTCGCGACGGAGCCGGGCTCGGGGTCGAGCACGAGGCGGTGCGGTCGGTGGCCCACGCGCGCTCCCTCCTCGTCGTGCCCGGTCCCGGCAGGCTGGCAACAGGGTGGGGCACGGAGGCGCCGCGCGCATCCCGGACGCGGGTCAGCCGCTGATCTCCCCGGGCCCGCCCGGGTCCGGCGCCGCCGGCTCCTCGGGCGGCGGCACGACCCGCACCCGCGCGATGCGCCGGCCGTCGACCGCGGTGACCTCGACCCGGTGCCCGTCGACGTCCACGGCGTCGCCGACCTCGCCCAGCCGGCCGAGCCGCGCGATCACGAACCCCGCGACGGTCTCGTACGGCCCGTCGGCGAGCGGCACCCCGGTGAGCTCGGTGAACTCCTCGATGGTGATGCCGGCGTCGTAGGAGCCGGGCGCGCCCTCGCGGGCCTCGGCCCCCGAGGACCCGGGCATGTCGTACTCGTCGCGGATGTCGCCGACGAGCTCCTCGACCAGGTCCTCGAGCGTCACGATGCCGTCGGTGCCGCCGTACTCGTCGACGACGACCGCGATGTGCACGCCCTCACGGCGCATGGACGACAGCGACGGCAGGAGCTTGTTCGTGCCGGGGAGCACCACGATCTCGCGCATGACGTCCCGGACCCGGACGCCGGTGCGGTCGGTGGCCTCGAGCAGCTCGCGGATGTGCAGGAACCCCAGGACGTCGTCGAAGTCCTCGCCGATGACGGGGTACCGGGACCAGGGCTGCTCGCGGACCTGGTCGAGCGCGTCGGCGAGGGTGAGGTCGGCCTCGAGGAAGTGCACCTCGGGCCGCGGGCGCATGACCTCCGCGACCGAGCGGTCGGTCGCGGCGAACACGTCGCCGAGGATGCGGCGCTCGTCCTCGGGCAGGCCCTGGTGGGCGATGACGAGGTCGCGGAGCTCGGCCTCGGACATCTCCTCGCTGGTGGCGTGCGGGTCGCCGCCGAACAGCCGGACGAGCAGGTTCGTCGACTTCGAGAGCAGCCAGATCACCGGGCGCATCAGCGTGGCGAACCGGTCCAGCGGCGGGGCGACCGCCAGCGCGACCCGCCCGGACTGCTGGAGCGCGATGCGCTTGGGGACGAGCTCGCCGAGCACCAGCGACAGGTAGGCGATCACGAGGGTCAGGGCGACGAGCGCGATGGTGCCCGCGAGGCCCTCGGACACCCCGAGCGCCTCGATGACGGGCGCGAAGTCGGGGGCGATCGTGGAGGCGCCGTACGCGGCGGAGAAGAACCCCGCGACCGTGACACCGATCTGCACCGCGGCGAGGAACCGGTTCGGGTCCCTGGCGACGGACGCGACCCGCGCGCCCCGGGCGCTCTGCCGCTCGAGGTGGTTGATCTGGCTCTCGCGGAGCGAGACGAGCGCGATCTCCGTCCCGGCGAACACGCCGCCGATCAGGATGAAGAGCAGGACGAGGGCGATGTTGCCCCAGGTCTCGGAGTCCATCAGCGGCGAGCCCCCGGGCGGTCGGCGCGGGCCGTCGGGCCGGTGCGCGGGGTGGTGCGGGCTCGCCGCACGGGACTGCAGGGCTGGTCGGGAGGCGACATCGCACCATTCCAGAAACGTCCGGGGCTGTCGTCAACCGCTGGCGGCGCGGGACCCGGTGCGCACAGGACGCGCACAGCACGTCCCCGGATCGGCACGCGGAACGGCCCGTCCGTGCAGGTCGGGGTCCCTAGGCTGACGGTGCCGGCGGCGCGTCGCCCCCGGTGAGGCGGCGGACGACGGGGTGAGGCGTGTGAGGTCGGTGCGGGTCGCAGGGGGTCGGGGCGCCGCGCGGCGCGGGGTGGCGGTCGGCGTGCTGCTCGCGCTCGTCGGGACGCTGGGGGCGTGCTCGGGCGGGCCGGACGACCGGCAGCGGACCGCGGACGCCCTCGCCGACGCCCTCGCCTCGGGCGACTTCGCGGACGTCCCGCTCGACGGCGCCACCGCCGCGGAGGCGGGCGAGGCGCGCACCGCCGCGTACGCGGGCCTGGACCCGTGGCAGCCGGAGGTCGCGGCCGGCGACGTGGTGGCGGCGGACGACGACGCGGCGGCGTCGGTCGAGCTGACCTTCACCTGGGACGTCGGCAGCAGCGCCACCGCGTGGACGTACACGACGCACGCGAACCTGGCGAAGGTCGACGACGAGTGGCGCGCCCGCTGGTCGCCGATGCTGCTCGCGCCGGACCTGGCCGCCGGCGAGGCCCTGCAGGTGCACCGGGTGCAGGCGGAGCGCGCGGACGTGCTCGGCGCCGGCGACGCGGTGCTCGTGGAGTCCCGGCCGGTGTTCCGGATCGGCATCGACAAGACCCGGGTCCCGGCGGAGCAGGCGGACGGGGCGGCGCGCGAGCTCGCGGCGGCCCTCGGCCTGGACGCCGACGCCTACGCGGCCCAGGTCGCCGCGGCGGGCGAGAAGGCGTTCGTCGAGGCGATCGTGGTGCGCGCGGACGACCCGGCGTACGACCGTGGCGCGCTCTCGGTGGTGCCGGGCGTGAACATGATCGAGACCGCACTGCCCCTGGCGCCGAACCGCGCGTTCGCCCGCCCGGTGCTGGGGACGGTCGGCCAGGCGACCGCCGAGATCGTCGAGGACTCGGACGGCGCCGTCGTCGCCGGCGACCTCGCGGGCCTGAGCGGCCTGCAGGCGCAGTTCGACGAGCAGCTGCGCGGGGAGCCCGGGCTGACGGTCGTCGCGACCGCCGGCGGCGCCCAGGAGCGCGAGCTGTTCCACGTGGAACCCCAGGTGGGTGCGCCGCTGCGCACGACGCTCGACCCCGCGGTGCAGCAGGCCGCGGAGGACCTGGTGGCCACCGTGGCGGGCAGCGCGAGCGCGATCGTGGCGATCCGGCCGTCCACCGGCGACGTGCTCGCGGCGGCGAGCGGGCCGGGAGGCGGCGGGATGTCGACGGCCACGCTGGGCCTGTACGCGCCCGGCTCGACGTTCAAGGTCGCGACCTCGCTGGCGCTGCTGCGCGCCGGCCTGACCCCGGACAGCACCGTCACGTGCCCGGAGACCGCCACCGTCGACGGCCGGTCGTTCCAGAACTACCCGGGCTACCCGGCGGACGCCCTCGGCGACATCACGCTGCGGACGGCGGTCGCCGAGTCGTGCAACACCGCGTTCCTCACCGCGGCGGACACGGCGCCGCAGGAGGCGCTCGCGGCCGCCGCGGAGTCGCTCGGCCTGGTGGCGGGCGCCGACCTCGGCTTCGCGGCGACGCTCGGCGAGGTGCCGGCCGAGGCGACCGGCGGCACCGACCACGCCGCGTCGATGATCGGGCAGGCCCGCGTCCAGGCGACGCCGCTCGGCATGGCGACGGTCGCGGCGTCGGTGGCGGCCGGCGCCCGGGTCACGCCGCGGCTCCTGCTCGACGCGGCGGCGGAGACCGCGACGGCCGTGCCGGAGCCCGCGCAGCCGCTGACGTCCGCCGAGGCGGACGCGCTGCGGTCGATGATGCGCGCCGTGGTGACCGAGGGCGGCGGCGACTTCCTGCAGGACGTCCCAGGGCCGGAGGTCATCGCCAAGTCGGGCACGGCCCAGTACGGGTCGGGCGAGGACCTGCAGAACCACGCGTGGATGATCGCGGCGCAGGGCGACCTCGCGGTCGCGGTGTTCGTCGAGACCGGGGACTTCGGCTCGACGACGTCGGGGCCGCTGCTGGAGTCGTTCCTGCGGGCGGTGGCGGTGCCGGC
Source organism: Cellulomonas sp. GbtcB1 (assembly GCF_019091725.1). Lineage (NCBI taxonomy): Bacteria > Bacillati > Actinomycetota > Actinomycetes > Micrococcales > Cellulomonadaceae > Cellulomonas > Cellulomonas sp. GbtcB1. The sequence goes on from NZ_JAGXJG010000010.1 coordinate 61,008, forward strand.
CGCCTGAAACGCGGTGTGACCTGCGCATTCACCGGAAAGCGGCGTCCCGCCGGCGGGGTACGTGCTCGCCGCGCGTTTTGTCCGCTTTGGCCCGAGTGGGTGAAATGCGTGTTCTGGGCTGAAGTTTCCCGTCCGCCCCCTTCCGCTCGGCCCGGCGCCGGGCCTACAGTCGCCGTGTCAGCGACAAGGGCAAACCCTCCGCGAGGAGGGGACGCAAAGCCACGGGACCCCCGCAGGTCAGCCGGGCTGCCGAACGAAGGATCTGCCATGGAACAGCGCGGCTTCTACGAGCCGGCCGAGCGTGAGGGCTCCGACCTCCGCTCCGACGTGACGGGGCGCAGCGCGACGCGCCTGTCCTCCTGGTCCCGCATCGCGGCGACCCTCGCGACGCACGGGGACCTCGTGCCCGCGCAGCGCGAGTGCACCTCCGCCTCCTGATCGCACGCCCCACGGGCGCCCGCGCCGCCGCGCGCCGGGCGCCCGTCGGCGTGCCCGGGGGCCGGACGCCGCGAGCCGGCGCGCCAGGTCAGAGCTCGCCGACGCGCTGCATGTACCGCATGGACGCCCAGCCGACCGGGATGCGCAGCCAGTAGGTCAGCACCCGGAACAGCACCGCCACGGACGTGGCCACACCGGGGTTCACGCCGATGACCGTCAGCGCGCCCGCGAGGGCGATCTCGGTGGTGCCGATGCCGCCGGGCGTCGGGGCGATCGAGCCGGCGGTGTTGCCCGCCAGGTAGACGATCGCGACCTGCACCAGGGACAGGTGCTGGTTGAACGCCAGCAGGCACACCTCGAAGGCGAGGATGTAGCCGAACGTCGTGATGAGGTTGCCGGCCAGGCCGACCGCGAGCCGGAACGGCTGCCCGACCACCTCGATCAGCCGGGGCCAGGTCTGCTGCACCGTCGGCAGCGTCTTGGCGGCGACCCACTGCCGCACCTTCGGCACGAGCAGCGCGGCGCCGATCACGGCGGCGAGCACGCCGACCACGACGACGACGGTCGGGGACACCGTGAACCGCTCGAGCTGGTTCGTGCCGGACGCGACCGACAGCACCAGCAGCATCGGCAGCGTCACGACGAAGTGCGACACCTGGACGAGCGCCACGGTCGCCGTCGCCAGCGAGGTCGAGGTGCCGCGGCGGGTCAGCAGCCGCAGGTTGATCGCGGCCGGGCCGATGCCTGCGGGCGCGGCGAGCGCCACGAACGTCGACGCCGACTGCGCGACCGAGGCGCGCCACAGCGACAGCTTGACGGGCGAGAACGCCACCAGCGACAGCGCCGCCCCGAACAGCGTCGCCATGCCGAGCAGGAACGCGAGCACGCTCAGCCGCCAGTCCGTCGTCGACAGGGCGTCGAGGATGGTCTGCAGGTTGATCGACGTCAGCAGGATGATGACGGCGGCCGTCGTCAGCAGGATGGTCAGCACGGCGCGCGCGCCGAACCGGACCAGCTGCACGGGCTCGACGTCGGCCTCGGGCAGCCGCGCGACCAGGGCCGACCGGAGCTCGGCGAGCACCTCCTTGTGGACGCGCAGCTCCTCGCGCGTGCGGCGGGGGAGGGTGATCGTCTGCAGCAGCGGGCCGATCGCCGCGATGTCGCCCTCCGGCAGCACCGCCACGGCGGACTCCAGGGCGCGGGCGGGCCCGACGCGGAGCGCGAGGAGCGCGACCATCTGGGTCCGGTCCATCCGCTGCGCCAGCTCGGAGGAGGCGACATCGCCCTGGTCCCAGCCGACGAGCCACACGGTCGGGTCGTCCGGGCCGTCGGCCACCAGGATCACGTCGCTGGTCAGCGCCCGGTGCGCCAGCCCCGCCTCGTGGGCGGTGCCGAGCTGGCCCCAGATCGCGCGGAGCACGTCGTCGGTGATGACCTCGGGGTCGAGGTCCGCGAGCGAGGTGGCGGCCGGCACGGGGTCCTGCACGAGCAGCATCGACGAGTCGGCCTCGGCGATGCCGCGCAGCGCGGGGTTGTGGACGCCGGCCGCGGTCGCGGTGTACGACAGCAGCGCGGCGCGCTCGGCTGCCTGCCGCAGCGAGACCACCGACCGGCCGTCCAGGCCGCGCAGCCGGAGCGACCGCCACAGCCGGCTGAGGAAGCCGATCACCTGGCGGTCGCCGTCGAGCACGAGCACGTCGAGCTCCTGGCCGTCCTCGGTGACCATCTCGTACGCACGGTGCTCGGCGTACCGGACCGCGGCCCGCGCCCCGGCGCTGGCCGCGACGGCGGGGGTCCCCGGGGTGGCCTGCAGCGCGGCGGGGCGGTGGTCGGCGTCGTCCGCCGCGTCGTCGTCCTCGTCGGGCACCCGCACCAGGACCCGCGGCTGCCAGCCCGCGCGCCGCACGCCCGCGACGAGGCTCGCGCCGTAGGCGCGCTCCGAGCGGACGCCGGACACGTAGCGGACGGCGAGGCCGGACGCGCGGCCGAGCAGCAGCGCGACCGCCACGCCGGGCAGCGAGGCACCCGCGGTGATGACCATGACGCCGACCGCGACCCAGACCAGGTTCCACGACCAGGAGACGGTCCGGCGGCGGCTGCGCGGGCCGGTCGCCGTCAGCAGGCCGGCGATGAGCGCGAGGTACTCGGGGATGGACAGCGTCAGCTGACCGTTGAGCCGGACGGAGAGCCCGGCGACGAGCTGGTCCGAGCCGAGGTGCTGGACCAGCCACGCCACGCCCGCCGCGGCGAGCACGGCGACGATCGCGGCGATCGACGCCTCGACCATCTGCCGCCCGAGGCGGCGCAGCGCGAGCTCCGCCAGGACGGCGATCGGCACGAGGTAGGTGACGACGGTCTCGAGCAGGGTGACCGGCACGACGAGGATCTGCCGGAGCAGCGAGGCGAAGCCCTGCACGTCCTCCGCGACGCCGGACGTCGTGTTGTGCGCGTAGGTGGCCAGCGCCATGACCGCGACGGCGCCGACGAGGCTGAGCACCACGCCCAGGAGGTCGCTCGGGTGGTGCACCCGGACCGCGGGGGTGTCGAGCACCTGCGGGCGGCCGAGCCCGTCGAGCGGCACCTGCGTGCGCGCGCCCGCGGCGGGCCCGTCGGGTCGACCGGGCGCCGCCGGCGCGCTGGTCGAGGCGTCGGGCATGGTCGCGAGTCTAGGCAGCGCGGGTCGCCCCCCGGGGCCGCTGCACGCGTGCCGTGCGGATTCCGTCCGGGAGGATGACCCCCGGCGGGCGCCGTCTCCGTCGCGAGGATGACCCCCGGGGGCTAGCGTGACCGGCGAGGACGCCGCCGGACGGGCGGCGCCCCGACCGCACGACGACCGGGAGGCGCGCGTGGCTCAGGACGTGGAGGGCCGGGTCGCGGCGGTGCTGCGGTCGGTGTGGTGGCTGCCGGTGCTCCGGGGCGTGCTCATGGTGGTCCTGGGCCTGCTGCTCCTGGTCGAGCCGCTGGGCACCCTGGTCGCGCTCGTCTGGGTGTTCGGCGTGTTCGCCGTCGTCGACGGGGCCGTGGTGCTGATGCAGGCGCTGCTCGCGCGCGGCCGGCCCGGGTTCGGCTGGCTCGTCGCCGAGGGCCTGGTCAGCATCGGGTTCGGCGCGCTCATCATGCTGTGGCCGGACGTGACCGCGCTGGTGCTGTTCTACCTGCTCGCGCTCTGGGTGCTGGTGCTCGGCGTGACCGCCGTGGTCGTCGCGGTGACGCAGTACCGGGCGCGGGACCTGGCCTGGTCCGGGACCCTGGTGTTCGGGCTGATCGGGTTCCTGTTCGGCCTGCTGCTGGCGATCAAGCCGCAGGGCACCGTGGACGTGATCCTCACGGTGTACGGGCTGTTCGCGTTCGTCGCCGGCGTGGTGATGCTGGTGTCGGGGTTCGCGACCCGGTCGCTGAGCCGGCAGCTGGCGGCGGGCGGCCGGGCGCCCACGGGGTCGACGTCCGCCTGAGGCGTCAGCGGATCCCGAGCGCCTCGCGCCACGCCGCCGGGAGCAGCGCGTAGCCCACGAACGCCACGACGTCGAGCACGGTGTGGGCCACCACGAGCGGCATGGTGCGTCGCCTCCGCCGGTAGTACTCGGCGAACACCAGGCCCATGACGACGTTGCCGAGGAACGGACCGATGCCCTGGTACAGGTGGTACGAGCCCCGCAGCACCGCGGAGGTCACGAGGATCGCGGGGGTCCGCCAGCGCAGCTCGCGCAGCCGCTCCATCAGGTAGCCGACGACGATCACCTCCTCGAGCAGGGCGTTCTGCAGCGCGGAGAGGATCAGCACCGGCACGGTCCACCACGCGGCGTTCAGCGCGGCGGCCTGCACCTCGACCGTGATGCCGACCGCCCGGCCGACCACGTACAGCGCGAGGCCCGGCAGGCCGATCAGGGCGGCGAGCCCGAACCCGACGCCGAGGTCCCGGCCGGGGCGCGACCCGTCCAGGCCGATCCGGCGCGCGGCGCTCCGCCCGTTCGCGGACAGCAGGTACAGCGCCAGGGCGACCGGCACCAGCGCGAACCCGATCGACAGCAGCTGGTACGTCAGGTCGAGGTAGGGGCGCGGGGAGCGGCTGGCGTTGAGCGTGGTGCTCTGCGACGCCAGCGGGGTGCCCGCCGTGAGCCGCGCGGCGATGTTGACCACCGCGTACACGGCCGACTGGCCCAGCGAGAGGCCGAGGACGATCCAGATCTCGGCCGTCAGCCGGCGGCGCCGGGCGCGCTCGGAGACCGGCGGGGTGCCGGGGGGCTGCGGCGCCGTGGCGGCGACGCCCCCGGGTGCGATGGCGTCGGGTGCGAAGGCGGCGGGCGCGTCCGGGGCGGTCTCGGCGGGCGGGCGCGGGTCGCGGGCGGTCACGACCGGCAGCGTAGGCCCCGTCGCTGACCGTCGGCTGGACGTCGTCTGAGCGGGCGGCTCTTGTGCGCGCGGTCGTCGTGGCACTAGGTTTGCGGCGCAAAGTAGTTGGTGAGTCGCTCCCGCCCGGGTCCACCGCCGCCGAGCCGCACCGAGGACAGCCGCCATGCCGCACCCCGCCGACGCACCCGACGCACGCCGCGCCGCCACCGCGCCCGACGTCGCCGAGGCGCCGGACGCCCCCGACGGCCCCCTCGACCCGGCGCTCGCCCGGGCGATCATCGACGCGCAGCGCACCCGGGTCCGCACCACCGCCTACACCGACGACCGCGTGATCTTCGGCGTCTGGTCCGTCGCGTGGCTGGTCGGCTACGGCGTGCTGTGGGCCACGAGCGGCGACGGCGTGACGGCCATCCCGTGGTGGGCGTGGGCGGTGTTCGGCGTGCTGATCCTCAGCGGCGTCGCCACGACCGTGCTGCACTCCGTCCGCCGGATGTCCGGCATGGACGGCGTCAGCCGCCGCACGGGGCAGCTCTACGGCTGGTCCTGGTTCGTCGCGTTCGTCGCGGGCCAGACCCTCGTCGGCGGGCTCGCGGGCGCGGGCCTGCCGGACGAGGCCGTGACCCTCGCCGCGAACGGCATCTCCGCGCTGATCGTCGCGGTGCTCTACATGGCGGGCGGCGCCCTCTGGCAGGACCGTGCGCAGTTCGCCCTCGGGGTGTGGATGGCCGTGGTCGCCGCGGCCGCCACCGTCGTCGGGCTGCCCGGCACGTTCGTCGTCATGGGGCTGGCGGGCGGCGGCGGGATGGCCGTCGGCGCCCTGCTCGCGCACCTCGCGCAGCGGCGGGGCCGCGCGGCCCGCCGCGGGGCGGTCGCGTGACGGACGCCGACCTCGACCCGGTGATCCACGCGCAGTCCCGGCTGCGCGTCGTCGCCACCCTCGCGGCTCTCGCCCCCGGCGACCGGCTCGCGTTCCCCCGGCTGCAGCAGCTCCTCGAGATGACGGCCGGCAACCTGTCCACGCACCTGCGCAAGCTGGAGGAGGCGGAGTACGTGACCGTCGAGAAGACCTTCGAGGGCCGCACACCGGCCACCTACGTCGAGCTGTCGCCGGAGGGCCGGGCCGCGTTCGCCCGGTACACCCGCGCGCTCACCGACCTGCTCGGCGGTGCCCGGTGACCGGCGCCCTCGTCGAGCTGGACGGCGTCACCCGCCGGTACGGCGACGTGGTCGCGCTCGACGACGTGTCGCTGGCCGTCGGCGCCGGGGAGATGGTGGGCCTCCTGGGCCCGAACGGTGCCGGGAAGTCGACGCTGCTGTCGCTGGTGAGCGGCCTGCGCCGACCCGACGCCGGCACGGTGCGGCTGGCCGGCCGCGACCCGCGGGACCCGGCGGCGCGCGCCGGGCTCGGCACCACGCCGCAGGAGACCGGGCTGCCGTCGACGCTGCGGGTCGGCGAGGTCGTGGACCTCGTGGCCGGGCACTACGCCGACCCGATGCCGCGCGGGGAGGTGCTGGAGCGGTTCGGGCTCACAGACCTCGCCCGCCGGCAGACGGGCGGGCTGTCCGGCGGGCAGCGGCGCCGGCTGGCGGTCGCGCTCTCCCTCGTCGGGCGCCCGCGGGTCGTGCTGCTCGACGAGCCGACGACCGGGCTCGACGTCGAGGCGCGCCACGTGCTGTGGGACGCGCTGCGCGACTACCAGTCCGGCGGGGCGACCGTGATCGTCACGAGCCACTACCTCGAGGAGATCGAGGCGCTCGCCCGCCGGGTGGTCGTGGTCGGCGGCGGCCGGGTGCTCGCCGACGACGACCTGCCGACGATCCTCGCGATGGCGGCCGCGCGGCGGGTGCTGGTCGAGGTGCCCGAGGCCGAGGAGCCGCGGCTCCGCGCGCTGGCCGGGGTGCTGGACGTCCGGCGCGAGGGGCGGCGCACCGTGCTGCTCGCCGGGGACGCCGACGCCGTCGTCCGGGCGCTGGTCCGCGAGGACGTGCCGTTCCGCGACCTCGAGGTCCGGGGCGCGTCGCTCGAGGAGGCGTTCCTCGCGCTCACCTCGTCGGCGACGGGCGAGCCGACGCCGCCCACGACGTCCACCAGGACCGCCACCACCGACCGGGAGATCCGATGACCGCCGACGTGCCCGCCGCTGCCGCCGTCCCCGCGTCCGCCGGGACCCGGTCCTGGCTCTCGCTCGCGCTGCTGCACACCCGGTTCCAGCTGCTGGAGTCCGTGCGGGTGCCGATCGCCGTGATCGGCAACCTGCTGTTCCCGTCGCTCGCGCTGCTGTTCTTCGTGGTGCCGCAGCGCGCCGTGGCCGACGACCCGCTCGCCTCGGTCGCGGCCGTCGCCCAGCTCGGGACGTTCGCCGTGATGTCGGCGTGCCTGTTCACGCTGGGTGCGGGGGTGTCGGAGGACCGGCAGCTGGCGTTCGACCCGTACGTCCGCACGCTGCCCGCGGGCGCCGGGCCTCGGCTGGCCGGGCGGATCGTGAACGCGATCGTGTTCTGCCTCGGCGCGCAGGTGCCGGTGATCCTGATCGCGGTGCTGCTGACCTCGGCGTCGGTGACCCCGGCCCGCGGCCTCGGCGGGCTCGCGATGGTCCCGGTCGTGGCGGTGCCGTTCACCCTGCTCGGCCTCGCGATCGGCTACGCGCTGTCGGCCAAGGCGGCGATCGCGGTCGTGCAGGCGGTGCTGTTCCCGCTCGCGTTCGCCGGCGGGCTGTTCCTGCCGCCGGAGGCGTTCCCGTCCTGGCTCGACGCGCTGTCCCAGGCCCTGCCGTCCCGCGCCGCCCGCGACCTGGTCGTCGAGGTGACGACCGGGATCGAGGGCTCGCCCTGGGCGCTGCCGGTGCTGCTGGCGTGGACGGCGGCGTTCGCCGCCCTGGCGGTCCTGGCGTACCGCCGCGACGAGGGCCGCAGATTCCGCTGACCCGGTGCTCGCGGCGGTGGCCGGGTCGGGGTCAGGCGCGCGCGAGCGCGGCGGCCGCCTGGGCCACGAGGTCCGGGTCCGTGACCGTCCAGCCGCCCGCGGAGCCCCCGCCGCCCGGTCCGCCGTCGCCGGCCACCGCGCGGCTCGCGGACAGGTGCACGGCGTCCACACCGGCCGCGACGAGCACGCCGACGTCGACGGGTCGCACGCCGCCGCCGGCCATGACCTGCACGGCGCCCGCGGTGTGCTCGACCATCGCGGCGAGGCGCCGGACGCCGTCGATGCTGCGGGCCTCGCCGCCCGAGGACAGCACGCGGGTCACGCCCGCGGCGGCGAGGGCGTCCAGGACGGCGAGCGGGTCCGCCACGGAGTCGACGGCCCGGTGGAACGTGACCTGGCGGCCGTCCGCGGCCGCGACCAGCGCGGCGAGCGCGGGCTCGTCGACCCGGCCGTCCGCCGTCAGGGTGCCGACCACGACGCCGTCGACGCCGAGGTCGACCGCCGCGCGGACCTCGCGGACCTGCACGTCGAGCTCGTCGGCGTCGTAGACGAACGACCCCGGCCGCGGTCGGACCAGCACGTGCACGCCCGTCGGTGCGGCACCGCCGGCGGCGCGGGCCTCGCGCTCGGCGACCAGCGCCGCGAGCAGGCCGGCGCCCGGGGTCAGCCCGCCGGTCGCGGCGAGCGCGGCGCACACCTCGACGCGCGCGGCCCCGGCGTCGGCGGCCACGCGGTAGCCGGCCAGGTCCTGGACGGCGATCTCGAGGACGGGTCGGGACACGCTCACGGGCTCCTCCTGGGCGGCGGGGGTCGGTGCCGACCGTAGCGCCTCCGGGCGCCACCTCCTCGGGACGTCCGCACCGGACGCCTCCGAGGAGGTGGGCCGCCGGGTCAGACGAACCGGCGCAGCCGGAGCGAGTTCGCGACCACCAGCACCGACGAGAACGCCATGGCGGCGCCCGCGATCATCGGGTTGAGCAGGCCGAGCGCCGCGAGCGGGATCGCCGCGACGTTGTACGCGAACGCCCAGAACAGGTTCTGCTGGATGACCCGCAGCGTGCGGCGCGCGAGCCGGACCGCCTGCGGGGCGGACCGCAGGTCGCCGCGGACGAGGGTCACGTCGGCGGCCTCGATCGCCACGTCGGTCCCGGTGCCCATCGCGAGCCCCAGGTCCGCGGTGGCGAGCGCCGCGGCGTCGTTCACGCCGTCGCCGACCATCGCGACCCGCCGGCCCTCGCCCTGCAGCCGCCGGACCACGTCCACCTTGTCGGCGGGCAGCACCTCGGCCACCACGTCCGCCTCGGCGATCCCGACCGACCGGGCCACCGCGCGGGCCGCGCCCGCGTTGTCGCCCGTGAGCAGCACCGGCCGCAGCCCGAGTGCGCGCAGGTCCTCGACCGCGCGCCGCGAGCCCTCCTTGACGGGGTCCCGCAGCACGAGCACGCCGCGGGCGGCGCCGTCCCACGCGACCAGCACGGCGGTCGCGCCGTCGGCCTCGGCGGCGGCGAACCGCGCGCCCAGGTCGCCGTCGGCGGGGACGCCCTGCTCGGCGAGCCACGCGGGACGGCCGACGAGCACCCGCCGGGACAGCCCGACGCCGGCGTGCGCCGCGCGGACCACGCCGCTGACGCCGCGCCCCGCCTCGGCCCGGAACTCGTGCACCTCGTCGGTGCCGATCCCGACGCCGTCGTCGCCGACGCCCGCGGCCACCGGGCCGAGACCGGTGGCGGCCTCGGCGACCGCGCGGGCGATGGGGTGCTCGGCGAGCGCCTCGACAGCCCCGGCGTACCGGAGCACCTCCCGCTGCGCGTCGTCCCGGGCGGGACCGTCGGCCAGGGGGTCCGCGTCCCCGTCGCCGGGGGTGAGCACGGCGACGAGCGCCATGCGGCCCTCGGTGACGGTGCCGGTCTTGTCCAGCACGACGGTGTCGACCGCGCGGGTCTGCTCGAGGATCTCCGGGCCCTTGATGAGCACGCCGAGCTGCGCCCCGCGGCCGGTCCCGACGAGCAGGGCCGTGGGCGTGGCGAGCCCGAGGGCGCACGGGCAGGCGATGATCAGCACCGCGACAGCGGCGGTGAACGCCGTCTGCGCGGAGGCGCCCGACAGCAGCCACACGGCCAGGGTGCCGACCGCGAGCACGAGCACGATCGGCACGAACACCGCCGAGATCCGGTCCGCGAGCCGCTGCACCGGCGCCTTGCCGGTCTGCGCGGCCGCGACGAGCCGGCCGATCTGCGCCAGCCGGGTGTCCTCGCCGACGCGCGTCGCCCGGACCACCAGGTGGCCGCCCGTGTTGATGGTGGCGCCGGTGACGTCGTCGCCGGGGCCGACGTCGACGGGCACGGGCTCGCCGGTCAGCAGGCTGGTGTCGACGGCGCTGGTGCCGGACACGACCACGCCGTCCGTGGCGACCTTCTCGCCCGGGCGCACGGCGAACTCGTCGCCCACGCGGAGCCGGTCCACGGGGACGCGCTGCTCGGTGCGCCGGCCGTCGGGGCCGGTCACGAGGAGCGCCACGTCCTTGGCGCCGAGGTCGAGCAGCGAGCGCAGGGCGTCCCCGGCCCGGCGGCGCGAGCGGTGCTCGGCGTACCGGCCGGCCAGCAGGAACGTCGTGACGACGGCCGCGACCTCGAAGTACAGCTCGGGCATGTGCGTGCCCATGCCGTCGTCGGCGGCGGGCCAGAGCGTCGGCGTCATGGTCATGCCGAGCTCGCCGGCGCCGCCGAGCAGCAGCGCCCAGAGCGACCAGCCCGTCGCCGCGACGATGCCGATCGAGACGAGCGTGTCCATCGTCGACGCGCCGTGCCGGGCCGCCCGGACCGCGGCGCGGTGGAACGGCCAGGCCGCCCACGTCGCGACAGGGAGCGCGAGCGCGGTGACCAGCCACTGCCAGCCGGTGAACTGCCACGCGGGCACCATCGACAGCAGCAGCACGGGGACCGTGAGGACGGCCGCGACGCGGAGCCGGCGGCGCAGGTCGGTGCCGCGCGCGTCGGTCGGGGCCGAGGTGTCCTCGTCGGGGTCCATGTCGTGCCCCGGGGCCATGCTGTGGCCGGACAGCGCGTGCTCGGTCGGGTCCATGCCGGCCATGTCGTGCCCGGCGTGCTCCGCCCCGTGGCGCGCGGCCGTGCCGTGCGCGGCACGCTCGTCCGTCGCCGTCGCCGTCGCCGTCGCCGTCGCCGTCGCCGTCGCCGTCGCCGTCGCCGTCGCCGAGGGTGCGGTCAGGTCGCGGCTCCCGGTCACCGTCGCGTCGTACCCGGCGGCGCGCACGGCGGCGACCAGCGCGTCGACGTCCGGCGTGCTGCCGTCCTCGGCGGGGGACACCTCGACGTGCGCGCTCTCGAGCGCGAGGTTCACGGTCGCCCGGGCGCCGGGGACGCGGTTGAGCCGCTTCTCGACGCGCGCGACGCAGGACGCGCAGGTCATGCCCTCGACGGCGAGGTCGACGGTGCCGACCGGCGCGACGGGCGGGTCGGCGGTGGTGCGCGGGTCGTCGGCTGTCACAGCAGCGACTTCCGCGGGGTGACGGCGTAGCCGGCCTCGTCGACGGCGGCGGCGATCGCCTCGTCGGTCAGCGGCGCGTCCGAGGTGACGGTGACGGGCGACGACCCGCCGGCGACCAGGTCGACCTGCACGTCGGTGACGCCGGGCAGCGCGGTGAGCTCCTCGGTGACGTGACGGACGCAGTTGCCGCACGTCATGCCGTCGACGGCGAAGCTGGTGGTCTGGCTCATGGTGGTTCCTCTCGCGGTGCGGGTCGGGGGGATCAGGAGCGGACGAGCCGGGCGATGGCCTCGGAGGCCTCGCGGACCTTCTCGGCGCCGGCCTCCTCGGACTGCCGGGCCGCGTCGACGACGCAGTGGCCCAGGTGGTCCTCGACGAGGCCGATGCTGACGGCCTGCAGCGCCTTGGTCACGGCGGCGACCTGGGTCAGGACGTCGATGCAGTAGACGTCCTCGTCGACCATGCGCGCGATGCCGCGCACCTGCCCCTCGATGCGCTTGAGGCGCTTGAGGTAGTCGTCCTTGTCGCCGCTGTACCCGTGCATGTCCGCTCCCTCCGGGCGAGGCGCGACCGCACCCCGTCACGAGACGGAACGCTATACCCCGTGGGGGTATTCCGTGGGGACCGAGGTCCCGGTCAGCCGAGGGCGAGGAAGTCGCGGAGGTACACCGCCACGGCCGCCGTCGTGGCGTCGTCGGCGTAGCCGGCCCTCCCGGTGATCCGGGCCCGGTCGATCGCCCGGACCTGCTCGGTCATCGCCCAGCTCGGCGCGGGCAGGCGGAGAGCGCCCCGCACCGGGACGTGGTTCGGCCATCCGCGGTGCGCGGTGGTGAGAGGCACGACGACGGCCAGGGTGGTGACGACGCGGAGGTACGGCTCGGACGCCACGACCAGCACCGGCCGGTGCCCATCCTGCTCCCGGCCCCTGACGGGCCCGAGCGCGGCCCACACCACCTCGCCGGGGACGGTCGCCACGTCCTCGGCTCCGGCGGCGTCCGGCGTCATCGGGCGTCGTCCTGCACGGCTCCGTAAGGCGGCTCGTCGGCCAGCCCGTCCGCCGCGGTGGTGTCCCAGAGCGCGACCTCCCGGCGGTACGAGTCCAGCTGCTCGGTCGGCGTCCGCGCCATCGCCTCGCGCATCGCGGCGAACCGCTGGTCCCGGAGCCACCGCTCGAACAGCAGCTCGACGAACGACCCCGCCGTCACGCCCCGCTCGCGCGCGGCGCCGTTGATCCGGTCCCGCAGGTCCGAGTCGATCTTGATCGTCGTCATGGTCATGCGCCGAGGATACGATCGGTATACCGGGCGCGGAAGACCCACCTCCCCGGCCGGGGGACCGCCGGCGTCCTAGAGACCGCTGCGGCGGGCGAAGGCGCGGGCGTCGACGCCGCGGAGGTCGCAGAACTCGCGCACCGGGCCGGTCAGCAGCAGGTCCACGTGCCGGAGGTCGGCGACGGTGCGGGCGCCGAGCAGCGTCATGATGTCGCCGACCTGGGTCAGCCAGGACTCGATGCGCGCGACCAGGGCGGCCTCGCCGTCGGTGAGCAGCGTGCGGAGGAACCCGCCCGCGACGCCGACCGCCGTGGCGCCGAGCGCGAGCGCGCGGACGACGTCGAGCGGGTGCCGGACACCGCCGGACGCCAGGAGGTCGACCCCGTCGACCGACGCGGCGTCGAGCAGACCCTCCACGGCGGACTGGCCCCAGGACGCGAGGTAGTCCATGCCGCCGTCGGTGCGGCGCGCGGACTCGATCGCGGTGAAGTCGGTGCCGCCGCGGCCGGAGACGTCGACGGCGGCGACGCCGAGGTCGCGCAGCCGCTCGACGGTGCCGCGGCTCATGCCGGCGCCGACCTCCTTGACGACCACGGGGACGTCCACGCCGTCGACGATGGCCGCGATGTTGTCGGCCCAGCGCGTGAAGTCGCGGTCGCCCTCGGGCATGACGATCTCCTGCGCCGGGTTCACGTGCACCTGGAGGCCGTCGGCGCCGAGGATCTCGACCGAGCGACGCGCCTGGGCGGGCGTGAGGTTCGCGTTGACGTTCGCCAGCACGAAGCCGTCCGGGTTGAGGTCGCGCAGCACCCGGAACGACGGGATCGCGGCGGGCTCGCGGTGCAGGATCCCGGTGGAGCCGGACGCGATCGGCACGCCGGTCTCCCGCGCGGCGACCGCGAGGGCGCGGTTGATCGTCGCGGTGTGGGCGGTGCCGCCGGTCATGCCGTTGATGTAGAGCGGCACGGGCCAGTCCAGCACCCGGCCGGTGGTCCGCAGGGACACCTGCGCGCGGTCGCCCGCGGCGAGCGGGTGGTTCATCGGGCGGACGTGGTCGAAGTCGCTCGGTCCGGGCTCCGCGTGCTGGGCGACGGCCAGGCGGACGTGGTCGTCCTTGCGGCGCGCGTCCTGCTCGGCGGGGGTCGCCACGTCGGCGTCGGCGACGGGCTGGTCCTGGCCCGACAGGGGGGCCTCGTCGCGGCTCATCGCACGTCCTCGGCGTCACACGGCTGCTGGACCCGCAGGGACAGGTGCCGCACGTCGGACAGTGCCCAGTCGCGCAGCATCGGCTCGAGGTCGGTGTCGGCGTCGACGAGCACGATGCCGCAGTCGCCGCCGCCCGCCCCCGAGGACTTGGCCGCCGCGCCGACGCCCTCGGCGGTCTCGCACAGGGTGCGGAGCGCGGGGGTCTCGATGTCGACGCCGGCGGCGCGGGCGAGCGAGGTGAGCAGCCCGCGCGCGCGGTGGATCTGCGCCTTCGCGGCGGGGGCGTCGTCACGCTCGATGGCGTCGGCCAGCGCGTCCACGCACTCCCGGGAGGCGGCGAGGAAGTCGGGGTAGTGGGCCTCGGCGGCACCCTTGCGGGACTGCATGCGCTCGACCAGCCGGGTGGTCGACGCGGGGACCCCGGTCCAGCCGACGACGAGCCGCATGGTGCGGGGTGTCGGGAGCCGCCGGACGGACAGGCCGGGCCAGTCGGCGTCGAGCAGCGCGGACAGGGGCCGGCGGGCGCCCGAGGACTCGGCGGCGGCCTGGGCGGTGCGCAGCCAGTCGCGGTCGAGCGCGGCGTACCGGATCCACCCGCCGTACAGGCTCGCCGCGACGTCGCCGCCGGAGCCCATGGGGTTCACCGCCACGGTCGCGAGCAGCGCGAGCCGCAGGAGCCGGTCGGTCGGCAGGTCGAGCGCGTAGAACCGGTCGAGCGCCCGCACGGTCGCGGCGGTGACGGCCGCCGACGACCCGAGGCCGAACTTCCGGCCCGACTGGTCGTCGAGCTCGGAGGTGATCGTGATGTCGTAGAAGCCGAGCTCGCGGCCCTGCTCCGCGGCGAACCGCTCCACGACGTCGATCGCCGCGAGCACGTAGTCGAACGGGCGGCTGTCGTGGTCGAGCACGACCCGGCCGCCGTCGCGGCGCCACACGACGGGCAGCCGGCCGTACTGGTCGGACGCGATGGACCCGGCGCCCTCGGCGCGGGCCAGCCGCACGGTCACGTGCCGGTCGACGGCGACGAGCACCGCGGGGTACCCGGCCTCGACGACGGCGTACTCGCCGGCGACGAACAGCTTGCCGGGGGCGCTGACCTCGATGGGGGCCTCGGTGGGCGCCGGGGCCCAGGCGACGGGCGCGGTCACGCAGCACCTCCGGCGGTCACGCGCAGGTCCGGCCCGGGGCGCGCGGTCACCACGCGGCGGGTGCCGCCCTCGGACAGCGCCTCGGCGACGGCGGCCAGGTCGCGGCCGGCGCACAGCACCTTGACGTTCGGGCCCGCGTCGATGGTCGCCCAGCACGGCAGGCCGTCCGCGCGCAGCGTCTGCACCTGGTCCAGCACGCCGACCGTGTGCGCGGTCCAGTACCGGACCGGCGGGCGGGCGCCGAGCATCGTCGCGTGCATCCGCAGGGCGTTCGACTCGGCGAGCGCGCCGAGGGTCGGGAGGTCGCCGGCGCGCACGGCGTCGAGCATGAGCGCGACGTCGACCTCGGTCGACTCGGTCCAGGACGGGAAGAACGGAGAGGTCTCGACGGTCCGGCGCATGGCCTCGCGCGACGAGATCGACTTGGGCCCGGCGTCGAGCACGACCACGGCCATCGCCGGGTCGAGCGGACCGCCCGCCTCGCCGCCCGGCACGGGCTCGGCGAACGACGAGGCGTCGTCGGTGCCCGCGTGCCAGACCACCAGGCCGCCGAAGACCGAGCGCGCCGCCGACCCGGAGCCGCGGCGGGCCAGCCGGGAGAGCGCGCGGGGGTCGAGGTCCAGCCCGTACGCGGCGGCCGCGGCCCCGGCGAGCGCGGCGAACCCGCTCGCGGACGACGCCAGGCCCGCACCGGTCGGCACGGTCGAGACGGACGTGACCGAGGCGCGCACGGACGAGCCGGCGAGCGAGCGCACCAGGTCGAGGAACCGCCGGACCCGCACGACCTCGCCGTCGGACATCGGCCGGCCGTCGAGCGTGCCGGAGTCCTCCGACGCGGCGGCGTCGAGCGTCACCGTGGTCGTGGCGTGGAACGCGTCGAGCGTGAGCGACAGGCTGGAGGTCGCGGGCAGCGCCAGGGCCTCGTCGCGCTTGCCCCAGTACTTGGCGAGCGCGATGTTCGCGTGCGCGACGGCGGTCGCGGAGTCAGTCATCCGAGGGGCACCTGGGCGGAGGGGGCGGCGGGGCGCCGCGCGTCGGTCCGGTGCAGCCACGTGCGCGCCGCTCCCGCGCGGCGCAGGGCAGCGGCGATCGTACCAGCGGAGGCCGCGTCGGCCGCGAGCGCCAACATGCATCCGCCCTGGCCACCGCCGGTGAGCTTGGCGCCGAGGGCGCCGGCCGCGAGGGCCGCGCCGACCAGGCGGTCCAGCTCGGGGGAGGAGACGCCGAGCTCCGCGAGGGCGCCGTGCGCGCGGGTCATCCGGGCGCCGAGCTCCGCGGGCCGGTCGAGGGCCAGGTCGTCGACCACGTCCCGCGTGATGGCGCCGAGCTCCGCGATCAGCTCCGCGCCCCGCGCGGGGTGCCGGTCCCGGAACGACCGGACGTCGGCGACCGCGACCCGGGTGCGCCCGTGCACGCCGGTGTCGGCGACCACGAGGTGCGCGCGCAGCGCGAGGTCGAGCGGGCGGATCTCCCCGGCCTGGAACCACACGGGCTCGGTCGAGGCGGTGGTGCGGGCGTCCAGCCCGCTGGGGTTGCCGTGCGCCACCCGCTCGCCGACCTGCACGAGGTCGAAGTGCTCCTGCGGGGTCAGCGTGCGGCCGGCGAGGTCCGCCAGCGCGAGCGCGAGCGCCCCGGCGGTGGCGGCGCTGGACCCGAGGCCGCGCGCGGCGGGGATCGTCGACTCCGTGGACAGCACGATGTCGCGATGCGGCAGGCCGAGGTGGTCGAGGGTGGCCTCGACGGCGGCGACCGGGGCGGCGAGCTGCTCGGGGGCGTCGGACAGCGCGCCGGAGTACAGCACGGACTCGAGCGACAGCGGCCCCTCCTCGCGCCGGGCGACGGCGCGCATCGGCAGGCTCGCCAGCGGCAGCGCGATCGCGGGCTCGCCGTACACGACGGCGTGCTCGCCGACCAGGATCGCCTTCGCGCGGGTGTGCCCCGTCCCGGTGGCGCGCGGGGCGCCCGGGCCGGTGCTGCGCGGGTTCGAGCTCGAGATGGTCCGACTCCTCACATCAGGTGCGCCACGAACCACGGGGCCGCGTACAGCGACATGAACTGCACCCCGAAGTTGACGCCCAACCGGTTCAGCGTGCCGCAGGTCAGCCCGACCAGCAGCACGGCGAAGACGTTGACGAGCCCTGCGTCCAGGTAGGCGAGGAGCAGGACGAACACGATGAACAGCGCCAGCACGGCCTCGTGCGGCACGTACCGGGTCACGAGCGCGGTGAGCCGGAACGAGTACCGGACGGCCAGCACGTAGGACAGCACCAGCGCGAGCGCCCCGCCGACCAGCACCGCGACCACGAACTGCGACGTGGACAGCAGCTGGTGCAGGTTGTTGTCGAGGGTCAGCACCGGCGGAGCGTTGAACAGCGCGTTCGCGGGGCCGACGGCGACGGGCGACAGCGGCAGCCCGACCGCCAGCAGCGGGATGATCACGCCGGCCAAATACGTCGAGTGCGCGAGCGCGGCCATCGAGGTGATCGCCCGCGACGACCGCTCGACGGGCTGCTGGGCGCGGGCGCCCGACGCCTCGCCCATGAGCAGCGTGAGGGCGACCGGGCTGAGGAAGAACAGCGGCGTCGACGCGGCGGACACCGTGGCCGAGGCGCCGAGCTCGGCGCGGGTCAGCAGGCGCCGCGGGTTGAGCGGCGCGCCCTTCAGCTCCGACCGCGTGATGACGACGGGCGTCCGGCCGGCGCGGGGGAGCGCGGCGCGCAGCGTCGGGTTGAGCAGCGTCGCCAGGCTGAGCAGCAGCGGGCCGGCGGTGATCGACAGGAAGAACGACACCGTGATCGTGCCGTCCTCGGGCAGCACGCCGGTCTGCCGGTACAGCGCCTGCACGCCCTGGAACAGCAGGCCGAGCGGGATGATCGCCAGCAGCGACAGGACCTTGTTCTTCCCGATCAGCGCCAGGACCACCGCGCCGCCGACGAACAGCAGCGACCCGTACTCCCGCAGCTGGTCCGCGAACGGCGTGATCGCGCTCGCGATGAGCAGCGCCAGCGGCACCGAGATCAGCGTGCCGACCACCGACCCCGCCGCCATCTTGCGGATCGTCTCCGCGGCGCGGCCCTCGCGCTTGAGCAGGAGGGCGTGGTCGATCATCGGCGCGGAGAGCACGCCGCCGGGCAGGCCGACCAGCGCGGTCGGGATCGAGTTCGTGAGGTTCAGCGTCACGACCGCGGCGATGAAGAACGCCAGGACGACCTGCGGGTCGGTGCCCGCCAGGACGAGCGCGAGCGTCACGGGCAGCAGCACCGAGGTCTCGTCGGTGCCGGGGATGAACCCGATCAGCGTGTACAGCGCGACGGCCGCGAGGGCGGCGGCGACCATCGGCAGCAGCAGGGAGAGGTCCACGGAGGTCTTTCGGTGCGGGGCGCCCGTCCGGATGGGTGGCGGCGGGCGCGGCGGCTGGCGCGCGGGGGGTGCGGCGCGCGGCGGGGTGCGGGCGGCGTCAGGCCGGTGGCGGCCCCGCGTCCACGTCCTCGTCGGCGACGATCCGCACGTCCCGCTTGGGCCGGATCAGCGCGACCGCGGCGACGAACCCGACCACGGAGCCGCCGAGGCCCCAGAAGAACTCGGACGAGCCGAGCGCGCGCCCGACGACGACGGCGCCGACCGTCGCGGCGGCGGTGATCGCGAGCGCCAGCAGCAGGTCGCGCATCGACACGCGGTCGCCCCAGATCTCGACGTACTGCTCGTCGCCTTGGCTCACGTTCCTCCTCAGGTCCGGACCGCCACCCTAGGACTCCCGCTGCGGGGAGCCTGTGCGGCGGTTGTGCGCGCGACGTGGACGTGCGGGTCGGAGCGCGGGTGGCCGACGGCCACTGTGGGGTGACCCGGCCCGTGGGGGCAACTCGGGGCGACGCGCCGGGGGCCGACACGCCGACGGTTCACCCGCTCCGGTGGCGGTCCGCCGCGGGGTGCGGACGATGGATGAGCATGAGCGACCAGACGACGCCCCAGGACCCGCAGACCCAGCACCCGGAGCCCGAGCAGCCGGCCCAGAACATCCCGCACCCCGGCCTGACGGACGACATGCCGCAGCAGCCCGACCACGGCGAGGAGTCGTACGTCGGCTCCGGCCGGCTCGAGGGGAAGCGCGCGCTGATCACCGGCGGCGACTCCGGCATCGGCCGCGCCGTCGCCCTGGCGTTCGCCCGCGAGGGCGCGGATGTCGCCATCTCCTACCTCCCGGACGAGGAGGAGGACGCGCAGGAGACGGTCCGGCTGATCGAGGACGCCGGTCGCCGCGCCCTCACCCTGCCCGGCGACATCCGCGACGAGGCGTTCTGCTCGGAGCTGGTGCAGCGCACCGTGTCCGAGCTCGGCGGGCTCGACGTGCTCGTCAACAACGCGGCCTTCCAGATGTCCCAGGACAACGGGCTGCTGGATCTCACGACCGAGCAGCTCGACCGCACGTTCAAGACGAACCTGTACGCGATGTTCTGGATCACCAAGGCCGCGCTGCCGCACCTGCAGCCGGGGTCGAGCATCATCAACACCACGTCGGTGCAGGCCTACGAGCCCAGCCCGCAGCTCATCGACTACGCCACCACCAAGGCCGGCATCCTCAACTTCACCAAGGCGCTGGCGCAGCAGGTCGCCGAGCAGGGCATCCGGGTCAACGCGGTGGCACCCGGGCCGATCTGGACCCCGCTGATCCCCGCGACGATGCCGGCGGAGAAGGTCAAGGAGTTCGGCGCGGACACCCCGCTGGGCCGCGCGGGCCAGCCGGCGGAGCTCGCCCCGGCGTACGTGTTCTTCGCGAGCCAGGAGAGCAGCTACATCACCGGCGAGCGCATCGGCGTCACCGGCGGCCGCTCCCTGGCCTGACCTCGGCGTCACGCGGCCAGGGCGCGGGCGCGGAGCAGGACCGCGTCGAGCATGTCCTCGGTCAGGCGGCCGGTGAAGGTGTTCTGCTGGCTGACGTGGAAGCAGCCCAGCAGGGTCAGCCGATCACCGGTCGCCGGGCGCTCCAGCACCACCTCGGCGCCGTGGCCGAACCGCGGGCGCGGGCGCGGCACCGCCCAGCCCTGCTCGGCGAGCGTGCGGAGCAGCGCGTCCCAGCCGAACGCCCCGAGCACGAGCGCCACCCGCGGCCGCACGATCTCGAGCTCCCGCGCCAGCCACGGCCCGCAGCGGTGCCGCTCCTCGGGCAGCGGCTTGTTGTCCGGCGGCGCGCAGTGCACGGGCGCCGTGATCCGGACGCCCGTGAGCGTCAGCCCGTCGCCGACGTGCGTCGAGTTCGGCTGAGAGGCCATGCCCACGCGGTGCATCGCGGCGAACAGGAAGTCGCCGGACCGGTCGCCGGTGAACATCCGGCCGGTCCGGTTGGCGCCGTGGGCGGCGGGCGCGAGGCCCACGACCAGCACGGGCGCGTCGGGGTCCCCGAAACCGGGCGCTGGGCGGGCCCAGTACTCCTGGTCCCGGTAGGCGGCGCGCTTCACGGTCGCGACGTGCTCCCGCCAGGCGACCAGCCGCGGGCAGGCGCGGCACTCGACCACGGCGCCGTCGAGCTCGGCGAGGTCGCGCGCGCCGGGCGCGGTCGCGGCGGGGAACCCGGGGTCGTCGGGCAGTGCGGACGGGACCACGCGCGTCAGGCGAACCGGTCCGGGTCGCCCGCGCCCGCGCGGACCACCTCGGGGTAGCCTTCCGACCAGTCGACGACCGTCGTCGGCTCCGCGGACACCTCGCCCGCCTCGATCACCGCGTCGACCACGTGGTCGAGCTCCTCCTTGACCGTCCAGCCGTCGGTCTGCGGCTCGGTGTCGCCCGGGAGGATCAGGGTCGAGGACAGCAGCGGCTCGCCGAGCTCGCGCAGGATCGCCTGCACCACCCGGGAGTCCGGGATGCGCACGCCGACGGTCTTCTTCTTGGGGTGCGCCAGCCGCCGGGGGACCTCCTTGGTCGCCGGGAGGATGAACGTGTACGGCCCCGGCGTCGCGGCCTTGATCGCCCGGAACGGCGCGTTGTCGAGCCGCACGAGCTGCCCGAGCTGGGCGAAGTCGGTGCACATGAGCGTGAAGTGGTGCTTGTCCGTCAGGTGCCGGATCGCGCGGATCCGGTCGGCGCCGGTGTGGCTCTCCATCCGGCAGCCGAGCGCGTACCCGGAGTCGGTGGGGTAGGCGATCAGCGCGTCGTCGCGCAGCAGCTGCACGACCTGGCCGATCGACCGGGCCTGCGGGTCGTGGGGGTGGA
Source organism: Cellulomonas sp. GbtcB1 (assembly GCF_019091725.1). Classification (NCBI taxonomy): domain Bacteria; kingdom Bacillati; phylum Actinomycetota; class Actinomycetes; order Micrococcales; family Cellulomonadaceae; genus Cellulomonas; species Cellulomonas sp. GbtcB1. The sequence continues at coordinate 82,052 of NZ_JAGXJG010000010.1, forward strand.
CGTCGAAGAACCGGGCCATGCGGTCGAGGGTGGCACGGCGCCCGCGAGCCGACCACCCCGGGATCGGCGGCCGCGGCTCAGCCCAGCACCGCCACCAGGAAGTCGGCGTCCGGCCCGAACGGCCGCAGGTCCCAGGTCGCGAACCGGTGCTGCACGACGAACCCCGCGGCCGCGGCGTCGGCGTCGAGCGCCTCGAACGCGTACCCGCGCCCCGCGCCGAACCCGACGACCAGCCGCCCGCCGGGCGCGAGGTGCGCGCGGATCCGCCGCAGCACCTCGGCCTCCGTCCCCGGTGCGACGAACGTCAGCACGTTGCCCGCCATGACCGCGACGTCGAACGGCTCGGCGACGCCCGCCGCCGGCAGGTCCAGCTCGGCGAGGTCGCCGACGTGCCAGTCGCCCTCGGGGTGGTCGGCGCGCGCGGCCTCGACGAGCAGCGGGTCGACGTCGACCCCGACGACGGTGTGGCCCCGGAGCGCGAGCTCGCCGCCGACCCGGCCCGGACCGCAGCCGGCGTCCAGGACGCGGGACCCGCGGGGCACCATCGCGTCGATCATCCGGGCCTCGCCGGCCAGGTCGGCGCCCTCGGCCGCCATGGTGCGGAACCGGTCGACGTACCAGGCGGACCGGTCGGGGTTCTGCTGGCCGATCTGCTCCCACCGGGTGGGCTGGCGCATGACGCTCCTTCGGACGCGGCGGACGCGGGGCGGCACCGAGCCTAGGGCCAGGGCCGCCCCGTCGTCCGGGACCGCCGGGACGTCAGCGGTGGACGGCCCTCGTCGCCTTCTTCGCCGCCTTCGCCCCGGCCTTCTTGGCGGACGACGTCAGGGTGTCGATGAGGTACGACGCCGCGGCGCCCAGGATGACGACGTCCTTCGCGATCCCGACCCCGTCCGGGTTCGGCCGCGGGTCGCCCTCGCCGCGGTGCAGCGCCGGCGTGCGGAGGTACATGCCGACGAGCGCCGCGGAGAACGCGGTGAACCCGGTGGCGACGACGACGCGAGGCAGCACCGGGACCAGCAGCGCGGTGCCGAGGCCGACCTCGGCCGCGGCGAGCCCGGTCGTGAACGTCTTCGGGTCCACGCCGGACAGGAACGGGTACGCGCCCGCGGCGGTGCCGTGCAGGCCCTTGGCGGTCTCCTCGTCGGCGCCGAGCTTGTCGAGGCCGGAGTTCAGGATGTACGCGCCGGCGCCCAGGCGCAGCGGCAGGTGGCGGAGCTTCACGCGGTCCTCCTCGGGGGTGGGTGGTGCCTCGACGCTACGACCGCGCGCCGGGAGCCGCAGGGCGACGCCTTGACTTCGAGCGCACTCCAAGGAGGACCGTCGCGGACATGAGCCTCACCACCCGCACCCTCGGCAGCGCCGCGCACGGCACCGCCCTCACCGTCTCCGCCCTCGGGCTCGGCTGCATGGGCATGTCCGAGTTCTACGGGGCCACCTCCGCGCCCGGCTCCGACCAGGAGCGCGAGTCGGTCGCCACGATCCACCGCGCGCTCGACCTCGGCGTCACGCTGCTCGACACCGCCGACATCTACGGCCCCCACACCAACGAGCGCCTGGTCGGCCGCGCGATCGCCGGCCGTCGCGACGAGGTCGTGCTCGCCACCAAGTTCGGCATCGTCCGCGACCCCGACCCGACGGTGACCCGCCGCGGCGTCGACGGGCGGCCCGAGTACGTCCGCGCGGCGCTGGACGCCAGTCTGCAGCGGCTCGGCGTCGACCATGTGGACCTGTACTACATGCACCGGATGGACCCCAAGGTCCCCGTCGAGGACACCGTGGGCGCGCTCGCGGAGGCGGTCCGGGCCGGCAAGGTGCGGCACCTCGGGCTGTCCGAGGCGGGACCCGCGACGATCCGTCGCGCGCACGCCGTGCACCCGATCACCGCCGTGCAGACCGAGTACTCGCTGTGGACCCGGGACGTCGAGGCGGAGGTGCTGCCGACGCTGCGCGAGCTCGGCATCGGCCTGGTGCCGTACTCGCCGCTGGGCCGCGGCATGCTCACCGGGGCCATCGCGGCGCCGGACGACCTCGCGGCCGACGACTTCCGGCGGGCGAACCCCCGGTTCGCCCGGGAGGCGTTCGACGCCAACCGCGCGCTCGTCGAGCGGGTGCAGGCGCTCGCGGCCGAGCGCGGCGTCACCGCCGCGCAGCTCGCGCTCGCCTGGGTGCTGGCCCAGGGCGAGGACGTCGTGCCGATCCCCGGCACCCGCCGGGTCCGCTACCTGGAGCAGAACGTCGCGGCCGCGGACGTGCGGCTCACCGCCGAGGACCTCGCGGCGCTCGCGGACGCCGTGCCGCCGCAGGCCGTCGTCGGCGACCGGTACCCCGACATGTCGACCATCGGGCGGTGAGCGGCGCATGCTGAGGGGCGTGACCGAGGAGAGCCGCACCCTCACCATCGCCGAGGCCGCCACCGCGACCGGGCTGACCCCGCACACGCTCCGGTACTACGAGCGCGACGGGCTGCTGCTCGACGCGGTCGAGCGCGCGTCCTCGGGGCACCGCCGGTACACCGAGCGCGACCTCGGCTGGATCCACCTGCTCACCCGGCTGCGCGCCACCGGCATGCCGATCCGGGAGATCCGGGAGTACGCCGACCTGGTCCGGCAGGGCGAGGGCACCGAGCCGCAGCGGATGGCGCTGCTGCAGGCGCACCGGGACGCGGTGCGGGCGCAGCTGGCGGAGGTGACCGAGCACCTCGCGGCGATCGAGATGAAGATCGACGTCTACGCGGGGCGGCTGGGGTCCGGGGCTCCGGTGCCGGAGGCGGCCGCGGCGGCGGGCTGAGGGGCGCCGCCGCGTCACACCGGCGCCAGGTGCCCCGGCCGGACCTCGTAGTCCCCGGGCACCAGCACCACCTCGCCCCGCCCGCCGGTCAGCGCGCGCAGGTCGAGCGCGTACCGGACGACCTCCGCCTCCGGGACGACCGCCTCGATCCGCACCCGGCCGTCGTCGGTCGTGCTGCTCGAGCTGATCCGCCCGCGCCGCCCGGAGAGGTCGCCGAGCACGTCCCCCTGCGCCTCGGGCGGCACGACGACCGTGACCCGCAGCGTCGGCTCCAGCAGCACGGTGCCGGCGGAGGCGAGCGCGGCGCGGACGCCGGCGGCGGTGGCGGTGCGGAACGCCATGTCCGAGGAGTCGACCGCGTGCGCCTTGCCGTCGTGGACTTCGACCTGGACGTCGACGACGGGGTGCCCGAGCGGCCCACCCGCGGCGAGCGCCTCCGCGGCGCCGCGCTCGACGGCGGGCAGGTAGGACCGCGGCACCGCGCCGCCGACCACCGAGTCGACGAACGCGAAGCCGGAACCCGGAGGCAGCGGGCTGAGCCGCAGCTGCACGACGGCGAACTGCCCGTGCCCGCCGGACTGCTTCTTGAGCCGGCCCTCGGCCTCGGCGGCGCGGGCGATCGTCTCCCGGTACGCGATCCGCACCGGCTCGGTGGCGACGTGCACGCCGAACACCCGGGCCAGCCGCTCGACGGCCACCGCGAGGTGCGCGTCGCCGAGGCCCCGGAGGACCGCCTGGTGCGCGGTGCGCTCCACGACCAGGGTCGGGTCCTCGGCGGCGAGCCGGGTGAGCGCGCCGGACAGCTTGTCGTCGTCGGCCTGGCTGACCGGGACCAGCGCGAGGCCGAGCACGGGCGGCCGGGCGGGCAGCGTCGCGGGCCGGACCGGCTGGGCGCGCGAGGCGAGCAGCGTGCCGGTCGGGGCCGAGCCGAGCTTGGCGACCGCGGCGATCCCGCCCGCCGCGACCGCGTCGACCGGCAGGTGCTCCCGGCCCCGGAGCCGGAACAGGCCGTGCAGCCGCTCCTCGGTGCCGCCGGCGGTCGTCAGCCGGTCGCCCGAGCGCACGGTGCCGGACAGCACCTTGAACACCGACACCTGGCCGACGAACGGGTCGGCCACGGTGCGGAACACGTGCAGGACGGTCTCGCCGGCCGGGTCGGCGGGCAGCTCGGTCTCCGCGCCGTCGTCGGGGCCGCCGCCGCCGACCCGCAGCCGCGCGGGCCGGTCGGTCGGCGCCGGGCCGATCTCGCACACGAGGTCCGCGAGCCGGTCGATGCCGACCCCGGTGGCCGCGGAGGCGACCAGGACGGGCACGGCGCCCCCGGAGGCGACCTCGCGGGCGAGCGTGCGCTCGAGGTCCACCGGGCCGGGCTCGTCGCCGGACAGGTACCGCTCCAGCTGGTCGTCGTCGTGGGCGACGATCTCCTCCGTCACCTCGCCGTGCAGGCGGTGCTCCTCGTCGGCGACGTCGGCGGGGAGGTCGCAGTCGCGGTGCCGGCCGTCCGCCCCGTAGTCGAACCCGCGGTCCGAGAGCACGTCGGCGACGCCGTGCAGCGCCTGCTCCTCGCCGAGCGGCAGCTCCAGCGGCAGCACCGCGGCGGCGTCGTGCCCGGTGCGGACGGCGAGGTCACGCACCTGGTCGAGCACCCGGTGGAAGTCGGCGCGGGCACGGTCCTCCTGGGAGACGACGACGAGGCGGGGGATCCCCGCCTCGTCGCACCTGCGCCACGCCGCCTCCGTCCCGGACTGGACCCCGTCGACGGCACTCACCACCACCACCGCGAGGTCCGCGACCGCGAGGGCCGCGTCCACCGCCCCCGCGAAGTCCGGCGCCCCCGGGGTGTCCAGGAGGGTCATGCGGTGCGGGCGGCCCTGGCTGCACGTCCAGTCGAGGTCGGCCACGCCGAGCGCCACGGAGGAGCCGCGGGCCACCTCCTCCGGCTCGTGGTCGCAGACCGTCGAGCCGTCCTCGACCCGGCCGGCGCGGGGGACGGCCCCCGCGCGCAGCAGGAGGGCCTCGGCGAGTGTCGTCTTGCCGGATCCGGCGTGGCCGACGAGCGCCACGTTCCGGACCGTCGGCGTCGTTGCCGCGTCCATCGCACGTCCTTCTGGATCGGTGCCGGGACGGCCAGGCTAACCACGCGGGTCGCGGGAACGACAGGGACCTCGGTCGCTGGTGCGACCGAGGTCCCTGTGCTGCGCGTGCCCCCGCCGGGTGCGATCAGGACGCGGAGAGGATGTCCACCACGAAGACCAGCGTCGAGTTCGCCGGGATGCTGCCCGACTCCTGGTCGCCGTAGCCCAGCTCCGGCGGGATGATCAGCAGCACCTGGCTGCCGACCGTCTGGCCGACCAGGCCCTGCTGCCAGCCCTGGATGACGTTCGTCAGCGGGAAGGTCGTGGCCGAGCCGCGCTCCCAGGACGAGTCGAACGAGGTGCCGTCCCAGAGCCAGCCGCTGTACTGGACGGTGAGGGTCTGGCCCGCCTCGACGGCCGCGCCCGCGCCCTGGATCAGCGGCTGCACGACCAGCTCGGTCGGCGGGTCGGTGTCGAGCGGCTCGATCGACGGCGCGCCGTCCTCGTCGAGCGTGACGGTCGGCAGGCCCTCGGGCAGCGGGGTGACCGCGGTGCCCTCGGCGCGGGTCGGGACCGCCTCGGTGCCGACGACCTCGACCGCGAGCAGCGACGTCATGCCGTTGGCGGGGTTCGCGAACAGCAGGCGGGCGCCGATCTGCTGGCCGACGAGCTCGTCCAGCAGCACCGGCGGCAGGTTGTCGCTGGTCGCGAGGTACTGCTGCGGCTCGGCGCCGTAGGTGCCGCCGAGGGTGCTGCCGTCCTCGCCGCTCACCGCGGCGATGTTGACGGTGACCAGGTCGCCCTCGGCCACGGTGTCGCCCGTGCCCGGGGTGACGACCCGCGCGACCGGGGCGGACACCGAGAACGGCTGCTCGAAGTCGAACGCGGGCTCCTGGCCGGCGTCGCCGGTGAGGGTCACGGCCTCCAGCGCGGCGACGTCCTCGGCGGACGCGGTCGCGGCGGCCGTGGCGGACTCGGAGGCGCTGGGGGAGGCGGAGTCGTCGGAGCCCCCGTCGCTGCACGCGGCGAGCAGCAGCAGGGACGCGGCGAGGAGGGTGGCGGCCGTACGGCGCACGTGCTCGTCCTTCGGTCGGGTGCGGGGTTGCGGTGGGCCATCGTAGGCGCCCCGGCTGTGGCACTCCCGGGCCCGGTGCCCGGGGGCCGTGGTTCAGGGCCGCGCGACCATCGCGTCCGCGTGCCGCACGATCCAGCCCATCAGCGGCAGCAGGTGGTCGGCGAGCTCGCGGCCGAGCGGGGTGAGCGAGTAGTCGACCCGCGGCGGGATCGACGGGGTGGCCTCGCGGAGCACCAGGCCGTCCGCCTCGAGCGTGCGGAGCGTCGAGGCCAGCATCTTCTCGCTGATGCCCTCGACCAGCCGGCGCAGCTCGCCCCAGCGGAGCGTGCGCTCGGACAGCGCGACCAGGACGAGCACGCCCCACTTGCTGGTCACGTGGTCCAGCACGACCCGGCTCGGGCACGCGGAGGCGAGGACGCCGTCGGTGAGCAGGTCGCCCAGCACGGATCCAGGGACCGCCGGGGCCGTGTCCTCGATGCTTACCGCCATGCCAGTACCTTACGCGAAAGTGGGTACCGGCGACCGGGAAGGGTGGGCAGGGGTCGGCCGTTGGGGCAGGTGCCGGACGCGTCAGGCGGCCGGCCACGTCCACCTCGGAGGAGCTCCACCATGTCGATCGTCGTCACCGGCGCCACCGGCCACCTCGGCCGCCTCGTCGTCACCCACCTGCTCGCCGACGGCGTCCCGGCCGACCAGATCGTCGCCGCCGGCCGCCGCACCGAGACCCTCGCGGACCTCGCCGAGCGCGGCGTGCGCGTCGCGACGCTCGACTACGGGCAGCCGGAGACGATCGCCGCCGCGCTCGAGGGCGCCGAGACCGTGCTGCTGGTGTCGGGCAGCGAGGTCGGGCAGCGCGTCGAGCAGCACCGCGCCGTGATCGAGGCCGCGAAGGCCGCCGGCGTGGGCCGCCTCGTGTACACGTCCGCGCCGAAGGCCGACACCTCGCCGCTGGTGCTCGCCCCGGAGCACAAGGCCACCGAGGAGATCCTCCGCGCGTCCGGTCTGACGTACACGATCCTGCGGAACGGCTGGTACACCGAGAACTACCTCGGCGACGTGCAGCAGGCGCGGGAGACCGGCGAGATCGTCGGCTCGTTCGGCGACGGCCGGGTGGCGTCCGCGCCGCGCGACGACTTCGCCGCGGCGGCCGCCGTCGTGCTGCGCACCGAGGGCCACGACGACGCCGTGTACGAGCTGTCCGGCGACGAGGCGTGGGGCTTCGACGAGCTCGCCGCGGCCGCGTCCGAGGTGCTGGGCCGCCCGGTCGTCTACCGCGCGGTGTCGCCCGAGCAGCGCGCCGCCGACCTCGCCGCCGCGGGCCTGGACGAGGGCACCGTCGGCTTCGTGGTCGCCCTGGAGGGGAACACCCGCGACGGCCTGCTGGCGGAGACCTCGGGCGACCTGTCCCGCCTGATCGGCCGCCCGACCACCCCGCTGGTCGACGCCCTCCGCACGGCGCTCGCCCAGGCCTGACCGCTGGGCCGGCCGCTCCGGATGCCGGGGCGGCCGGTCGGTGTGAGGCTCGATCGCATGACGCGATTCGGGTACACCCTCATGACCGAGCAGTCCGGGCCCAAGCAGCTCGTGGGGTACGCGGCCGACGCCGAGGAGACCGGCTTCGACTTCGTGGTCTCCTCGGACCACTACTTCCCGTGGGTCGACGAGCAGGGCCACGCGCCGTACGCGTGGTCGCTGCTCGGCGCCGTCTCCCAGGTGACCTCCCGCGTCGACCTGATGACCTACGTGACCTGCCCGACCGTGCGGTACCACCCGGCCGTCGTCGCGCAGAAGGCCGCCACCCTCGGCGTCCTGTCCGACGGCCGGTTCACCCTGGGCCTCGGCGCGGGCGAGAACCTCAACGAGCACGTGGTCGGCGAGCGCTGGCCCGCGGTCGGCGAGCGGCACGACATGCTCGAGGAGGCGATCGAGATCATCCGGTCGCTGCTCGACGGCGACCGCCTGACGTTCGACGGCGTGCACTTCCGCACCGACTCCGCGCAGCTCTGGGACCTCCCGGACACCCCGGTCGAGATCGGCGTGGCGGTCTCGGGCGCGCAGTCGGTGTCCCGGTTCGCCCCGCTGGCCGACCACCTGGTCGCGACCGACCCCGAGGCGGACCTGCTGCGGTCCTGGGACGAGGCCCGTGCCCAGGCCGCGGACGCGATCGGCGGGCAGACCCCGCCGCCGTCCCGCAAGATCGGCCAGATCCCGATCTCGTGGGATCCTGACCTGGCGACGGCCAAGGAGCGGGCGCACGAGCAGTTCCGCTGGTTCGCCGGCGGCTGGAGCGTGAACGCCGACCTGCCGACGACCGAGGCCTTCGCGGCCGCGAGCCAGTTCGTCCGGCCGGACGACGTCGCCGAGACCATCCCGTGCGGCCCCGACCTCGACGCGATCGTCGCCAAGATCCAGCCGTACTGGGAGGCCGGGTTCACCGACATCGCGCTGGTCCAGGTCGGCGACCAGGCGCAGCAGCGGTTCCTCGACGAGGTCGCGGGCCCGCTGCTCGAGAAGCTCCGGGACGCGGCCCCGACGTCCTGAACCCCGCCGTTGCGCAACCGTACGGTTTCACACCCGAGCAGTTGAGAGGGAGGTGCGGCCGATGGCCGTCACCGCGTTCCAGGACCTGCCGCTGGCCGACCGCGACCGCGAGTGGGACGGCGCCGCCGCCGAGAAGCGCGTCCGCGCGTGGGCGGACGCCGCGGACGAGCCGAACGAGAAGTACCGGGACGCGCACGTCTGGTACGACGCCGACGCGAAGCAGAACTTCACCGCGTACAAGCTCCTGGTCGCCGACGTCGTGGGTGGGAAGCTCGTCGCGGTGCCGCGGGGCGTGTTCGCCGCGGCGGCCGTGATGCAGGGTTCGCGCGGCGGGGTCGACCTGCCGTCGAAGGACGTCGACCGGGTGAAGAGCCACCTCGCGAAGTACTACGCGAAGCTCGACGAGACGCCGCCCTGGGAGGACTGAGGTCGGCTCGGGCGGCCGCGGCCGTGCGCACCGCCTCGCCGCACCCGCCGGCGGGGGCGTCCGGGGCCGGGGCCGACGGGGGAGCGGACGTGCCGATTCGGCCGCCCGAATCGGCGCGGATCGCGTGACTCGGGGCTCCGGTGCGCCCACCATGGGGCACCGTGCCACCCACCGACCGGGCCCCCGGGGCCCCCGCCGTCGCGCCCACCGCCCGCCAGATCCGCCGCTGGCGCCGCTACCTCGCGGACGAGCGCGCCGAGGCCGCCGCCTACCGCGACCTCGCCTCGCGCCGCACGGGCGAGGAGCGCGCGATCCTGCTCGCCCTCGCGGATGCGGAGAAGCGGCACGAGCAGCACTGGCTCGACCTGCTCGGTGACCGCGTCGGCCGCCCGCTGCCCGGCGACATCCGGTCCCGGGTGCTCGGCGCGCTCGCGCGGCGGTTCGGCGGCGTGTTCGTCCTCGCGCTCGCCCAGCGCGCCGAGGCGAGGTCCGGCTACGGCGACGAGGCCGACGCCACCCCGACCATGGCGGCGGACGAGCGGATCCACGAGGAGGTCGTGCGCAGCCTCGCCATGCGCGGGCGCAGCCGGATGTCCGGCACGTTCCGCGCCGCGGTGTTCGGCGCCAACGACGGCCTGGTGAGCAACCTGGCGCTGGTGCTCGGCATCGGGGCGAGCGGCGTCGCGACGTCGACGGTCCTGCTGACCGGCCTCGCGGGTCTGCTCGCCGGCGCGCTGTCGATGGGCGCGGGCGAGTACGTGTCGGTGCGGTCGCAGCGCGAGCTCCTGGAGGCGTCCCGGCCCAGCGCGCAGGCGCGGGACGCGCTGCCGCACCTCGACCTCGACGCGAACGAGCTCGCCCTGGTCTACCGCGCGCGGGGCATGGGCGCCGACGAGGCCCAGGCCCGGGCGGCCATGGTGCTGGCGGACCTGTCGGCGGTCGGTGGTGCCGCCGCCGCGCTTCCGGCCCAGGACGCGGCGAGCGCGGGCGAGGAGGTCGACGAGCACGAGACCGTCGGCAGCGCGATGGGCGCGGCGCTGGCGTCGTTCTGCTTCTTCGCCGGCGGCGCCATCGTGCCCGTCGTGCCGTACCTCATGGGGCTCGAGGGCTGGGCCGCGGTTGCGCTGGCCTCCGGCCTCGTCGGCATCGCGCTGCTCGGCACCGGCGCGACCGTCGGGGTGCTGTCGGGCTCGTCGCCCGCGAAGCGCGCCCTGCGGCAGCTGGCGATCGGCTTCGGCGCCGCCGCGGCCACGTACCTGCTGGGGCTGGCGTTCGGGACGTCGGCGGCCTGACGCGGTCCCGCGTCGCCCGGGATGTCCACCCTGTGGGATGTCTCACAGAGGGGGTGAGGTAAGCCTTGCCTTCGGGTTACGGTGACGACATGACAGCGTCCACCGCCGCACCGGCCGTCACCACGCCGTTCCGGTTCTTCGACGTCCGGGTGTCGCGGATCGTGGACCTCAGCCCGTCGTTCCGCCGGTTCACGTTCACCGGCGAGGACCTCGACCAGTTCGCCGACAACGGCTTCGACCAGCGCATCAAGCTGCTGCTCCCGCTGCCCTGCGGCTACGACGTCGTCCCGACCGGCGAGTCCTGGTACCTGCAGTGGCGGGAGCTGCCGGACGAGCTCCGGCACCCGATCCGCACCTACACGGCGCGGACCGCCCGCAACGACCTGCGCGAGCTCGACGTCGACATGGTGCTGCACGGCGACGCCGGCCCGGCGTCCGCGTGGGCCGGCTGCGCCCAGGTCGGCGACTCGCTCGTCATCCTCGGCCCGAACCGCGAGCACGAGGGCCCGTCGGGCGGCGTCGACTTCGTCCCGCCGGCGCACGCCGACCGCCTGCTGCTCGCCGGCGACGAGACCGCCGCGCCCGCCATCGCCGGCATCCTCGAGCGGCTGCCCCGCGACGCCCGCGGCGAGGCCCTGATCGAGGTCCCGGTCACCGGCGACGCCATCCCCGTCGACGCCCCGGCCGGCGTGACCGTCCGCTGGCTGCCGCGCGACGGTGCCGCGCACGGCTCGCTGCTCGTCCCCGCGGTGCAGGCCGCGTGCAAGCGGCTCATGCCGCACGACGCCCCGCTGCCCGAGGGCATGGAGCTCGAGGACGTCGACATCGACTCCGGGATCCTGTGGGAGGTGCCGGTCGACTTCGAGACCGGCGAGCCGTACCGGCAGTCGGCGGCGCTGTACGCGTGGCTCGCGGGGGAGGCCGGGGCGATCAAGACCCTGCGCCGGCACCTCGTCGGGACGTGCGGGGTGGACCGGAAGGCCGTGGCGTTCATGGGGTACTGGCGCGAGGGGCGGGCCGAGGGGGCCTGAGAGGCCCTGCCGACCTGATCGACCCCGCCGCGGCGCCGAGCGGCCCGGGCTGCGCCGACGTCAGACGCACGCCCAGCAGTACAGCGCCTCACCGCGCTCGCGCGCGCCCCGCGCGAGCCTGGCCAGGTCGCGCAGGAACTCCGCCAGCGACTGCGGGTCGGAGATCCCGGCGAGCTCGTCGGTCCGGGACCACGGGACGGCCACCGCCGCGAGCTCCGCGGCGTCCGCCCGGGTGAGGGCATCCACGACGACGTCGTCGACCCGCAGGACCACCTCCGCGCCGTCGTCCTGCACCGCCACCGGGTCACGCCGGTCGGCGGCGGCGAGCACCTCGTCGAACGTCCGCCCGGTCAGCAGGGCGGTGACGGTGCCGAGCACCACCACCGGGTCGATGCTCCCGCCCGCCACGGTCGGGAACCCCGAGCCCGCGGCGGCCGCGGCCGGGAGGGGTGCCCCGTGCGGCCACCCGGCCGGCGCCGGGACGCCGGCCGGTCCGCCGTCCCGGTCCACGACCTCGGCGGCGGACTCGTCGGACGGCGCGGCGAAGTAGTCGCAGATCAGGCCCATGCCGACCATCCTGCCCGGTCACGCGGCCGGGGACGAGGCGCCCGTCGCCGCGCCGCGGGCGCTACACCTCGACCAGCTCCGCCCCGTCGGTCGGCTGGTCGCCCAGCGCGGCGCTCCGGACCGCCGGGTCCTCGTAGGTGTTCCAGTAGTACGTCCCGGTGCGCGACGAGAACAGCCCGGTGTAGATCGTCTTCTCGAACTCGCCGGAGGCCATGGCCGCGGCACCGTCCACCATCGCCACCTGCTGCAGCGTGTGGAACGCGCGGCTGACGTTCTCCTCCTCCGTCGCCTTCTCGGGGTAGTGCGCGTGCACGTAGGCCGCGCGGACGAACCGCGACGGCGAGGAGTAGTCGCCCGGGACCCCGCGCATGTGCGAGCCCGAGCCGAACGGCGTCAGCTTCGCCCGGCCGACCACGGTCTCGTCGGGGAACTCCGGCGAGACGTTGAGGTAGTTCCGCAGGTTCTCGTGGTGCCAGCCGAAGCCGGGCTGGTTCGTCAGGACGTCGACGTCGTCGTCGAAGACGTGCAGGCCGTCGCTCGTGTGCTCCAGGACGATCGCGCGGTCCGCGTCCCCGACGAGCCAGTGCAGCAGCGAGCTCGGGTAGCGCTCGTCGACCGGCCGGTCCACGACGACGACGTCGCGGAGCGCCGCCTCGACCTCGTCGACCGACGAGAACTGCGCGGCCACCCAGAACGGCAGCTCGAAGGCGGCGACGTTCGTCGCGCCGTCGACCGGTCCCGGGGCGTACCGCGCGTACCCCGGGAAGTTGAGGCCCGCGACGGCGAGCCCGGCGTCGTTGCCGCAGTCGAAGTACAGCGGCGTGCCCGCCTCCACGATCCCCATGCCGATGACCGCGTGCCGGACCGCCGTGACGGCGCCGAACGGCGACCGCGGGCGGTACCCCGTCGGCGTCACCACGACGTGCTCGCCGTAGCCGCTGGTCCAGTCGAGATTCCGTGCCAGGTAGAGATGGCCCTGGCCGTCCGAGAACCGGATTCCTGTGCACATGTCGAAGCCCCCTGCCGGAGCGGCGCCTCGACCCGGAGCGTCTCGCAGCCGCGGTCGGGCTCGCTCGTCGTCGGCGTCCGAGCCCCCTGCGTACCGCCCGGACGCGCGCGTCGAGCATCCCGCGGGAGAGTGCGGTCGGCATCTGGGCGAGTGCGTCGACCCGCGCCGCGGGCCAGAGTGGAGCCCGTGAATCGGAAGCACCAGCGACTCCTCGGCGCGGTCGGCGCCGTCGTCTTCGCCGTGCTCGCCGTGACGTTCGCGGTGCGCGGCGGGACGCTCGACCTCGTGATGGCGGTGCTCGCCACGGCGGTGGCGGCCGCCCACGCGTACACGGCGGTCAGGGGACCGAGGCCGCCGCGCTGACGCGCCCCGCCGACCCGGGCGCGGGTGTGGCCTACTCGCGCGGCAGCGGCGCCTCGCCCCGGGCCGCCCTGCGGCGGGCGTCGAGCTCGGCGAGCACCTGACCGAGGATCACGCACGCCATGCCGGCAGCGGTCCACCAGTTCTGGAGCACGACCGACACCACGCCGATGACGACCGCCACCACCACGAGGCCCAGCCGGAATCCGCGCACCTCGTCAGCCTGCCACGCCCGGGGGCGCCGCGGGGCCGGAACGCCGGCGGGGACCGGCTGCGTTCCGACGCGCCCGTCAGCCCGCCGGCACCCGCAGCCGCGCGCTCGTGCCCTGCCCCGGCCGCGACCGCAGGTCGACCGCCCCGCCGTGCCGCTCGGCGACGACACGCACCAGCGCCAGGCCGAGCCCCGACCCCGGTGTGCCCCGGGCCTGCTCGCCGCGGGCCAGCTCGTCGAACACCGAGTCGAGCTCGTGCGCGGGGATCCCGGTGCCCGAGTCGGCGACCTCGATCTCCACGACCCCGTCGTCGTCCCGCCCGCGCACCTCGACGGTCGACCCGGCGGGGGAGAACTTCAGCGCGTTCGCCAACAGGTTGTAGACGGCCAGGTAGAGCAGGTCGACGTCGCCGCGGACGTGCGGCAGCGGCCACGGCGCCTGCGGGAGCTGGACGGTGATCGTGCGCGGGACGCCGGACACGGCGGCCTGGTCCCGGAGGTCCGCGACCGCGTCCTGGACCACCTGTGCCAGGTCCACGTCCTCGCGCTCCAGCGGGCGGGTCTCGAGCTCGGCGATCTTGCGCAGCTCGGCGACCAGCGTCGACAGCCGGGCGGTCTGCTGCTGGAGCGTGTCGTGGGCGCGTGCCGCGGCCGGGTCGAGCGCCGACGGGTCCGGCACGACGCCCGGGAGCGCGGCGCGCAGCGCGGTGACCGGGTTCTTCATCTCGTGGTCGAGCCGCAGCAGGAACCGGCGGTGCGCGGCGCGCTCCTCCGCCCGGCCTGCGCGGTCGGCGACCTCCGCAGCGGAGGCCGCGGCACGGCGCCGGTCGCGCGCGGCCGCCAGCGCCAGCAGGACGACGGCGGTCAGCAGCAGGCCGGGCGCGGCGAGCGCGACGGGCAGGGGCGTGCCGACCACCACGCGCAGGGACCTGCCCGACGCGAGCGCGACGGCCGCCCCGAGCAGGCCGAGGACGGCGGGGACCAGGGCGAGCAGGACCGCGACGCGGCCCCTCACGGCCGGGTCCCGCGCTGCACCGGGCCGCAGAACCGGTAGCCGCCCGCCGGCACGGTCTCGACGTAGCGCGGCGCGGCCGCGTCGTCGCCGAGGACGCGGCGGATCTCCGCGACCCGGTGGTCGACGGCACGGCTGCTCACCGCCAGCTCGAAGCCCCACAGCGCCTGCAGCAGCCGCTCGCGGGTGTGCAGCTCGTCGGGGTGCGTCATCAGGTAGTCGAGCAGCAGCGACGCCTTGGGGGTCAGCGCGACCTCGCGACCGGCGACCCACACGCGCCGTGCCGTCCGGTCCAGGACCAGGTCGCCGCTGACCAGCCGCTCGGCCGAGGCGAGGGACGGCTGGCCCGGCACCGCCCGGCGGAGGACGGCGCGGACCCGGGCGTGCAGCTCCTGGGGGTCGAACGGCTTGTTCAGGTAGTCGTCGGCGCCCTCGTCGAGCGCCGCGGACCGCTCCGAGGACTCGCCGACCTGGGTCAGCAGGACCACGGGCGTCCAGTCGCCGGCCGCGCGCAGCCGGCGGACCACGGACCGGCCGTCGAGCCGTGGCATGAGCACGTCGCACACCAGGATGTCGGGGCGCCACCGGGCGTGCGCGGCCAGTGCGGCCTCGCCGTCGGCGGCGGTCTCGACCTCCATGCCGCTCCGGGTGAGGAACGAGGCGAGGCCGTCGCGGATCGCCTCCTCGTCGTCGACCAGCAGGACGCGCGGCGCGTCCGAAGTCACCGCGTCCCGCCCCACACCAGGAAGCCGGTGACGACGAGCGCGACGACCACGTAGGTCGCGAGCGCCAGGTAGCCGAGAACCAGGCCGATCACCGCGCACGCGGTGCCGCCCTCGCCCCGGGTCCGGATCTGGCGCAGCGCGACGTGCCCCGTGACGACCGGGACGACGGCGAACCCGAGCAGGCCCAGGACGAGGGTGACGACGGCGAGGGCGTTGGTCGGCCGGGTGACGATCTGCGGGTACGGCTGCGGGGCGGGCCGGTACGGCTGCGGGGTGCTCATCTGCGGGCTCCAGGCGTCGTGACGGGTCGGTCGGAACGGGCCGGGCGGGCGGCGGGGGTCATCCCGGCGCCACCGCGCCGTAGGCGCTGCCCGGGGTGTCGCCGGACACCGTCGGGGTGCCCTCCTCCCAGGTCACGGTCACGGCGGACGACTCGATGGTCACGGTGGTGACGCTGCGGACCGCGACCTGGGCGCCGGCGCCGGCGACCACCAGGTGCCCGACGTCGCCGGCCACGACGACCGCGGCCGCGCCGTCGACCGTGAGGGTGCCGCAGTCGTCCGTGACCTCGACGGCCGCCCCCGCCCGGCTCACGGCAGCGTCGCCGCCGGCGCAGGCGATCTGGGCGGTGGTGACCGGGAGGAGCGTGGCGCGGCCGGGAAGCGCGGGGCCGTCCGCGCCGTCGTCGGAGGCGGGGACGCGGGTCTTCGTGCCGCCGGACGGGCTCGTCCCGGCGTCCGGGGCCGGCCCGGCGTCCCGGTCGGGGGGCGTCTCGGACGTCGGGTGCGGTGACGCCGGCGCCGCGTCCGCGTCGACGACCTCGACGCTGCAGCCGGCCAGGACGAGGGCGAGGACGCCCGCGGCCGCGACGACGGGGCCCACCGACCGGCGCCTCACGACGTCACCCCGGGCAGCAGGATCTCCACGCGCCGGTTCAGCTGCCGGCCCGCCGGGTTGTCCTGCCCGTCGACCTCGTTCGGCGCGACCGGTCGGTCCTCGCCGTGGCCGACGACGTCGAACGCGGTGCCGACGCCGCCCCGGGCGAGGTGGTCGGCCACGGCCTGCGCGCGGTCCTCGGAGAGCCGCTGGTTGAACTCGGCGGACGACACGGAGTCGGTGTGCCCCTCGACGGACCCGGCGGGCGCCGCCACGCCCGCGAGGGCCGTCGCCAGCGCATCCAGGGACGCCTCGGCGTCCGGCCGGATCTCCGCGGACCCGAAGTCGAACAGCACCCCGGCGTCGAGGGTGAGCGTAGCGCCGCACGAGGGCACCGGGGCGATGGTCCCCATCGAGGGGAAGGCGCCGAGCCGGGGCACGCGCGGCAGCGGGTCGACCTCGACCGGCACGCCGTCCACGGTCCCGGTGCCGTCGCCGAAGTTCTGCACGGTCAGCGTGCCGTCGGAGTACATCCCCGAGCCGTCGCCGTAGTTGACGATCCGGGTCTCCCCGTCGGACGCGACGCCGGACCCGTCCCCGTAGTTGACGACCGACCGGTCGCCGCGGGACCAGCCGCCGCCGCCGTCGGTGTGCACGTAGACGTGGGTGGTCCCGTCGTCGTAGACGCCCGAGCCGTCGCCGTAGCTCACGACCGAGACCCCGTCGGCGGCGTAGGTGCCCGAGCCGTCGCCGTAGACGGTCACCGTGGTGCCGTTCAGCACGTAGGTGCCCGACCCGTCCCCGTAGTTCACGACCGACCCGTCCGGAGCGGTGAACACGCCCGAGCCGTCGCCGTAGGTCAGCAGCGCACCCCGACCGACCTCGACCGCGCCGCTCGCGTCGCAGTGCGTCGGCGTGACCGTCACGCCCGGGATGTCGCCGACGGCGGCGTCGACGTCGAGCGCGAACCCGGCGAGCGAGGCGTCGAGCATCGACAGGTCCGGCAGCACGATCAGCGGGACGGGCGGGATCTCCCCGGGCTCGTACCCGGCGACGGCGGGGAGCGTCGGCGTCGGCGCGGGCGCACGGGTGGTCGCCGCGGGCGAGGCGGCGGGGCGGTCCCGGTCGTCGGCCTTCTCCGGCGCGTCGGTGCCGCAGGCGGTCAGGACGACCAGGGCGGCGGCGGTGAGCAGGGCGTGGCGGCCTCGCGGCTGAAGCGGCATGGCAGCACCGTAGGGGAGCGCGGGCCGGCGCGGGTCGCCGGTCTGTCGCAGCGTCGTCGCAGGTCTGCGACACGAGCGCGGAGGTCGCGGCGGGGCTCAGGTGGGTGGCTCGGTCCCGGTCACGTGCACGTCCGCGATGTGCACGTCGACCGTCACCCGCGCCGGCTCCAGCGGCACGCCGAGCGTCCGCTCGACCTCGGCCAGCACCGCCGCCCGCGCGGCCTCGGCGTCCGGCCCGATCGGGGACCCGTAGGCGACGCTCAGCCGCAGCGCCACGCCGTCGAGCTCGACCTCGGGGCCGACGTCGACCTGGACGTCGAGCACCCGCGCCGGGGTCGCGCCGTCGACCGCCCGCCGCAGCCGGTCGACGAGCACGGGCGTCGCGACGGTGAACCGCCCGTCGGAGTGCCGGCCCGCCACGTGCGGCGCGGGGCGGAGCGTGCGCCGGACCCGTTCGAGCACGGCCTCCCGCGCCCGCACCCAGCCCGCGTCGGTGATCTCCCGGAGCGTGCCGGCGGCGCGCGCGACCACCTCGTCGGGGTGGTCGTGGTCCGCCGGTCGCCCGGAGGGGTCGCGGTCTACCGCCATGGCGCCAACCTCCTCCCCAGCGTGGTCCGCGCCCGGTGCACGGCGCCGCGCACCGCGTCGGCCGTCGTCGCCTGCACTCGCGCGACCTCGGCGTAGGACATGCGCTCCACCTCCACCAGCATCCAGCACGCCCGCTGCATCGGGGGCAGCTCGCGCAGGGCGATCTCGAGGGCGGCGCGCAGGTCCGCGGCCTCGACCACGGCGATCGGGTCCCCCGGGTCCGCGGGGAGCGCCGCCTCCTCGGGCAGCGGGGACGCGGGGTGCCGTGCGTCGGTCCGGACGCGGCGGCGGACGGTGTTCGTCAGGATGCCGAACAGCCAGGTCCGGACGGCCGCCTCGCCCCGGAAGCGGTCCGCCGACAGCCACGCGGAGACGAGCGCCTCCTGGACGCAGTCCTCGGCCGCGCCGTCGTCGTGCAGCATCCGCCGGGCGTACCGGTACATGGCCGCGCCGTGCCGATCGACCAGGGCCGCGAACGCGTCCCGGTCGCCGAGTCGCGCGCGCCGGACCAGCTCGGCGTCGTCCTCACCGGGCCTCACGAGCGTGAACCTAGCGTGTGACCCAGATCACAGCCACCGGAGCGTGAGGACCGGTGGTGCGCGGGCACCCACTCCTGTCAGGACGGTGCGGACGAGCCGCCATCCGGGCCCGCGACCGGCGGGCCGGGCCGCCGCACCCGACGAGGAGGACGACATGACCGGCACCACGCCCACCCAGGCCGGGACCAATGACGCCCAGGAGCTGACGCCCAAGGACCGCACCCGAGCCGTCGCGAGCGCGCTCAGCACCGAGCGCGGGACCACCACGATCGCCGACACTGTGGTCAGCAAGATCGCCGGGATCGCGGCGCGCGACGTCGCCGGCGTGCACGACGTCGGCGGCGGCGCCCAGCGCGCGTTCGGCGCCCTCCGCGAGCGCATCCCGGGCGGCTCGACCAACTACTCGCAGGGGGTCAGCGTCGAGGTCGGGCAGTCCGAGGCGGCCGTCGACGTGGACATCGTGGCCGAGTACGGGGTCGCGATCGCCGACGTGGCCGAGGCGGTGCGTCGCTCGATCGTCACGGGCATCGAGCGGATGACCGGGCTCCGCGTCATCGAGGTGAACGTCAGCGTGAACGACGTCTGGCTGCCGCAGGACGACGAGCAGGACGGCGAGCCCGCGCAGCCGCGGGTCCAGTGACCGGGCACGCGCTGCCGGTGCCGACGGCGGACCCGGCGGCCGCGGCCGCCCACGCCGTGCGGGCCGCCGCGCTCGCGGTGCCGGGCGTCGTCCGGCTGAGCGCCGGCCCGCTCGGCGAGGTCGGGACGTACCTGGCGGGGGAGCGCGTCGGGGGCGTGCGCCTGGCGCCGGACGGGGTGCACGTGCACGTCGTCGTGGTCGCCGACCTGCCGATCCCGGGGACCGCCGCCGCGGTGCGTGCCGCGGTCGCGGCGGCCGCCGGCGACGGGTCGCCGGTGCACGTGCACGTCGAGGACGTGGACCCCGCGGGGCAGCAGTCCCGCGGGTCGCAGGTCCCGCTCCGCGGGACCGGGAAGGACGCGTGATGAGCTCGATGACGACGACCGGCCTGCTGGCCGGCCTGCTGCTCGCGGTGGCGATCACCACGGGCGGCCTGGTGGGCTTCCTGCTCGCCCTGGTGCTCGGCGGCCTCGGCCTGGTGGTCGGGGCGCACGCCGACGGGCGGATCGACCTCGGGGCGGTGCTCGGGGGGCGGCGCCGTGGCTGACGTCCTCGCCCCGGCGGCGTCGTCGGCCCCGGCGTACGCGGGCGGGGGCCGGGTCACGGTCGCCGACCGCGGCGTCGCCCGGGTGGCCCGGCGGGCGGCCGAGCGCGCCTCGACGCCGGTCCGCCGCGGCCCCGTGGGCACGGACCTGCCGCACGTGGACGTCGAGGTGGCCGGTCGGCGGGTGCGGGTGGCGGCACGGGTCGCCGGGACCTGGCCCGAGCCGGCCGCCGACGTGGCGTCCCGGGTCGCGGGCGCGGTCCGCGGCGAGCTCGAGGAGCTCGTCGGGGTCCGGGTCGACGACGTGCTCGTCACCGTCGAGGCCGTGGTGGCCGCGGCCGAGGCGCGCCGGAGGGTGTCGTGAGCGCGGCGGCCCACGTGGCGCCGCCGGCCGCGGCGGCGCGCCCGGCCCG
>NZ_JAGXJG010000100.1:0-5394 GCF_019091725.1 Cellulomonas sp. GbtcB1
GCCCCCGCGGCGACGGCCAGCACCGCGCCGCCGACGTCGTCGCCGAGGACGCACAGCAGTCCGCGGACGACCGCGCCGCCGACCGGCCCGCGCGCGCCGAGGCCGACGCCGCCGCTGACGCGGACACCGACGCCGACGCCGACCGCCCCGCCGAGGACCGCGCGCCGGTCGCCGCCGAGTCGAAGTGACCGCGGCCCCCGCACCGGACGCCGCCCCGCGCCCGGTGCGGGTGGTCGTCCTCGACCACACCGCCCAGCTCGGCGGCGCGGAGCTGGCGCTGCTGCGCACGGTCCGCGCCCTCGACCCGGCCGCGGTCGAGGTCACCGTCGTGCTGTTCGCCGACGGGCCGCTGGCCGGGCGGCTGCGGGACGCCGGGGTCGCGGTCCGGGTCCTGCCCCTGGACCCCCGGATCGCGCAGACCGACCGCGCGGCCGCCGGCAGGTCCGCCCTGGGCGCGGCCCGCTCCGCGGCGGCGACGCTCCCGTTCGTGGCGCGGCTCGCCCGGCTGCTCCGGGACCTGCAGCCCGACGTCGTGCACACGACGTCCCTCAAGGCCGACGTCCTGGGCCTGCCCGCCGCCCGGCTCGCCCGCCGCCCGCTCGTCTGGCACGTGCACGACCGGATCGCCGAGGACTACCTGCCGGCGCCGGTCGCCCGGGTGCTGCGCGTGCTGGGCCGCCGCGGGCCCCGGCACGTCGTCGTGAACTCGCACGCCACCGCGCGCACCCTGCTGCCGCTGCCGCGCGGCTGGACGCTCGCGTACCCCGGCCTCGCGCCGGAGCAGGTCGCCGCCGACCCGGCCGCGCGGCCCGCACCCGCCACCCCCGTGATCGGGCTGGTGGGACGGGTGAGCCCGACGAAGGGCCAGCGGGAGTTCGTGGCCGCCGCCGAGCTGCTCGCCGAGCGGTTCCCCGACGCCCGGTTCCGGGTCGTCGGTGCCGCGCTGTTCGAGGAGCAGGGGTACGAGGTCGAGCTGCGCGCGCAGGTCGCGGCGCTGGGTCTCACCGACAGGGTCGAGCTGACCGGCTGGGTCGCGGACCCCGTCGGGGAGATCGACCGCCTGTCGGTCCTGGTGCACGCCTCGCCGGTGCCCGAGCCGTTCGGCCAGGTCGTCGTCGAGGGCATGGCCCGCGGCGTGCCGGTGGTCGCGACCGCGGGCGGCGGCGTCGACGAGATCGCCGTGGCGGCCGACGGCACGCCGCGCTGCCTCGTGGTGCCGCCGCGGGACGTGCCGGCGCTGGCCGAGGCAGTCGCGCGGGTGCTGGACCGCCCGGAGGAGGCGGCGGCGCGCGCGGACCGCGCGTGGAAGGACGTGCAGGCGGACTACGCGGTCGCCCGCACGGCCGAGCTGCTCACCGCGGTGTGGCGGCGGGTCGCGAGGCCCGCACGCGGCTGAGCACCGCCTGCATCTCGCGCACCCGGTCCGACCAGCGCGGCACGTCCGCCGGCGCCGGCCCGATCCCGTCGGGGCCGCCCTCCGCGAGCACCCGCACGACGGCGTCGGCGAGGTTCTGCGGCGAGGCCGTGGTCACGCGGTCCGCGGGCTGGTCCCGGAACCCCGCGACCGGGGTCGCGACGACGGGCCGGCCCACGGCCAGGTACTCGTAGAGCTTGATCGGGTCCAGCGAGTCGGTGAACCCGTCGACCACGTGCGGCACCAGCAGGACGCCGGCGTGCTGCAGGTACCCGGGCACCAGCGCCGCCGGGCGCGGACCCAGCACCAGGGCGCCGGCGGCGTCCAGCCGGGTCAGGTCCAGCGGGTCGAGCAGCGCGGGCCCGACGAGGACGAGGCGCGCCCCGGTGGCCCGCAGGTGCGTGGCGACCCGCAGGCACGCCTCCACGTCCAGGCGGTCCGGGTGCATCGTGCCGACGTACACGGCGTACGGCCCGTCCGGCAGGTCCGCGGGGCGCGGCTGCGGCGTGCGGTAGGCGTCGACGTCGACGGCGTTGGTGAGCAGCGTGACCGGGCGGTCGGCGCCCTTGGCCCGCGCGAGGGCGGGGGAGCACACGACGACCTCGGCGCACCGCTCGACGAGCAGGTCCTCCGCCGCGCGGGTCCGCTCGAGCTCGGCGGGCTCGCGCACGGCCCGCAGCCAGTCGTCGGTCACGTCGTAGAGCGACCGCCAGCCGGTGGCGCGGAGCACCGCGGCGCCGTCGGGGTCGTTCACCCAGAGCACGGGGTCGGGCATGCCGAGCCGGCGCGCCACCCGGGCGACGGTGCGCGCGCGGCGGTCGTCGCCGGCCGGGTCGAGCCGGCGGGGCAGCCACTTGGTGGGCCGGTACGCCCAGGCGCGGCCCGCGGGAGCGCCGTCGTCCGGCCCCAGCGCGCGCAGCCGCCGGCCGAGCGTCGGGGACGCGCCGCGCCGCAGGTCGTGCAGGTGGTCGACGGGGGGCTCGACGAACAGCACCCGCAGGCCGGGGTCGGCCGCCAGCAGCCCGGCGACCAGGTGCTGGTTGCGGCGCCACACCTCGTCCCACGGCTCGAGGGACAGCACGACGAGGTCGCGGCGGTCGCCGCCGGCGGGAGTGCCACCGCCCGGGCGGGCGTCGGGAGCCTCGGCCGCGCCGGGGCCGGACGCCGGGCCTGCCGCGTCCCGGGTGTCGGCGCTCACGGGGTCACCCCGGTCACGCCGGGCGCCGCGGGCGTCGCCGCAGGTCCGAGCGGGGCGCCCAGCGCCGTCGCGTACACCGCCGCGATCCCGTCCGCGTGCGTCTCCGGCCCGAACCGGCGCTGCTGCAGCGCCCGCAGCTCCTCGCCGTAGGCGGCGCGGCGCTCGGGGTCGCGGGCGAGCCGGGCGAGCGCGGCGCCCGCGGCCTCGACGTCGTCCGGCGGCACCAGCACCGCCCCGTCGGCGGCCCCGACCGTCTCGGAGTGCCCGCCGCCGCGGCCCGCGACCACGGGGCTGCCGTGCGCCATCGCCTCGACGGCGGACAGGCCGTACGGCTCGTCGTCGCGCGGCGCGAAGAAGATCCCGGCGGTGGCGAGCAGCGCGGGCACGTCGGCGCGCATGCCGAGGAACCGCACGGACCCGCCGAGGCCCAGCGACGCCGCCAGCGCCTCCAGCTCGGGGCGCAGGGCGCCGTCGCCCGCCAGGTGCAGCTCCCAGCCCTCGGCGGCGAGCCCGGAGGCGGCCCACATCCGCAGGGCGACGTCGGTGCGCTTCTCGGCCTCGAGCCGCTGCGCCATCAGCACCACGGGGCGGCGCTCCGGCTCCGCGCCGGTGCGCGGGACCACCGGGACGCCGGGGTGCACGACGGTCGACGGGCCCTCGACGCGGTCGGCCACGAACGCGCTGATCGCGACCTGGGCGGCGATCCGCGGCGCGACGAACCGGCCGACGGCGCGGCCCACCGCGGACGACCCGCGGCGGTCGGCGAAGTGCCGGGTCGCGACCACCGGCGCGCGCGCCGCGGCGGTCGCGGCGAGCTCGGCGGCGGTCATGTGCGCGTGCACGAGCCGGGCGTCCAGCCGCCGGAGCGCGCGGGCGGCGCGCAGCGGGGTGGGCGCGGGGGACCAGCGGACGCCGGAGCCGGCGAGCTCGGCGGGCATCCGGTCGGCGGCCCCGCCGAGGACGTGCACCCGCAGGCCGCGGGCGTCCTGGGTGCGGGCGAGCGTTGTGACGTAGCGCTCCACGCCGGCGAAGGCGTCGGTGCACACGACGTGCACGACGTCGAGGCGCGCCGTGGGGGCGCCGGGCGCGGTCACGAGGGCTCCCGGTGCCCGACGGGCAGCGCGGGGCGGCGGCGGCGCGGCCGGCCGCCGACGACGGCCTCGCGCAGGTGCCGGGCGCGCCGGCCGGCGGGGCTGTCGGACGGGCCGGGCGTGCTCCGGGACGACGGAGGCGGCGGTCCGAGCACCGCGGGCTCGTCCTCGACCTCCCCGGACCGCTGCGCGTGCGCCTGGGCGCCGAGGCAGATGCCGGCGATGACGAACGGGATCGACACCTGGGCCGCGACCCAGAACAGGTCGAACTGGCCCTGCACGAACCGCATGAGCACCAGGACGAACGCGAGGGTGCCGTACCGGGAGTCGACCCGCCAGAGGACGACCAGGATCGCCAGGAACATCACGAGGAACCCGACGAGCCCGACGATGCCGCCGGACGACAGCATCTCGAACTCGGCGTTCGGCGGCTGGAAGTTCTCCTCGAACCGGTCGGTGTACCACCAGCGCAGGCCGGCGCCGAACCACGGGTACTGCTCCCAGATCAGCAGCGACTGCCGGAACCAGATCAGCCGCTGGTAGGCGGAGTTGTACTGGTTGCCGGACTCCAGCTGGTCCTGCACCAGCGTGCCGATGACGACCGCGGCGCCGGCGATGGCGAGCAGCACGACCTTCGACCGGTGCCGGTGCGGGTCGGGCCGCAGCGCGACCACGGCGATGGCGACGGCGAGGCCGATGAGCGCCTGCCGGGACTGCGCCACGAGGATGCCGGCGAGGAACAGCCCGAACAGGCCGAGGCAGATCAGGTCGTTCCACTGCAGCCACCGCGGCCGGGTGTAGACGATGATCGCCGCGAACGCCAGCACGCACCCGATGTAGTTCTTGTGCATGAGCAGCGGCTCGTTCAGGTACACCGGCCCGAAGTTCCCCGACGCCGCGTTCACGGCGAACTGGCCCAGGGCGGCGAGGGCGACGACGACGGAGCCGCCGACGTACAGGCCCAGCGCGAGCCGCGCGTGCCCGGCGGCGCCGATCGCCCAGCCGACGAGGAGCGCGCCGCCGACGAGCAGCCACTCGTGGAACCACTCGACGGCGTTCGCGACGTAGGGGTTGGCGATGACGGTGAACAGCACCGTGGCCTGGTAGAACGCCGACGCCCACAGCACGTTGCGCATGGGCCGGGTCAGCGGACGGCGGCAGAACAGCAGCGCCGGCCAGAACGCGGCGAACAGCACGAAGTCCGACACCGACAGCGCGCCGCCGACCCGGTTGACCAGGAGCAGGAGCGGCATGCCGAGCACGGGCAGCGCCATCGGCATCCGCAGCGTGAGGCCGACGACCAGCACCACCGCGGCGACGCCGAGGGCCAGCACCGGCTGCGCGGAGGTGGCCGCGCCGACGACGAGGGCGGTGGCGACGAGCGCGCCCCCGGCCAGCGCGCGGCGGCCGGCGGTGGTGCGGGGGAGCCGCTCGGCGAGCGCACCGCCGACCGCGACGCGGTGCGGGCGGACGCCGGGGGCGAGCTCGGGGGCGGGCGCCGCGGCGCGGGGCGCGGGGCGCGGGGTCGTGGTCGTCACGCGGCGGCCTCCCGGTCGGCGGTCTCGGGGGTCGTGCCGGCGTCTGCGGCGCGCGCGGTGCCCACGGGGGCGGGCGGGACCGGGGGCACGGGGGCCGGCCGCGGCGTGCGCGGGACGCCGCGCGCCGCCTCCGCCCGCCGCGGAAGTCGGTGC
>NZ_JAGXJG010000101.1:0-4729 GCF_019091725.1 Cellulomonas sp. GbtcB1
GCCGCGGACGCCGGCGCGGCGCAGGTCGTCGTCACCGACGTCGACCCCGACCGCCTGCGCACCGCGCGCCGGTTCGGCGCCACCGACGTGTACCTGCAGCACGAGGACCTGCCGCTGGTCGACGTCGCGTTCGAGCTGTCCGGCGCCACCCGTGCCGCCGCCCGCGCCCTCGACCGGCTCGACGTCGGCGGGGCGCTGGTCCTCGTCGGATCCGTCTCACCCGGGCCCGACCTCGCCGTGGCGCCGGAGCGGGTGGTCCGCGGCTGGTGGCGGATCAGCGGCGTGCACAACTACGAGCCGCGGCACCTCACCGCCGCGCTCGACCTGCTGCGCCGCACGACGCCGCAGCGGCCGTGGGCGGACCTCGTCGACCCGCCGGTCGGGCTCGCCGCGCTCGGCGGAGCTCTGCGCGGGCCCGCGACGGCCCGCCCGCGGGCGTCGGTCGACCCGGCGCTCGACGACGTGCCGACGCGGTGACGTCGCCGACCCGCTGACCTGGGCGGACGTGACGGGTACGGTGCGTGCAGCGCGAGGCGCGCTGCACTTTCCTGGGGGACGAGAGGGCATGACATGACCACGATCGAGACCACGTCGGGCTGGCGGGCGTTCTGGGCGCGCGGCGGGTGGTGGCGAGCGGTGCTGCTCGCCGTGGCCTACATCGCTCTCTACATCGGCGCCGGGTTGCTGATCGGCGCGCTGTTCGGCGACCGCATCGACGGCGACGACGTGCTGAGCAGCCCGGAGAGCCTGTTCTTCGGGCTCACGTCGGGCGTGCTGATCGGGTCGCTGATCCTCGCGGCGTTCGCCGCGTCGCTGGGCTGGTTCCCGCGGCTGTTCGGCCGACAGCCGATCGGCGGCCGGTGGTGGATGTGGCTCGCCCCGCTGCTGACCGTCGGTGCGATCGTGCTGCGGCTGTTCGGCACCGACTACGCCGCGTACACCGCCGGCGTCATCGCGACCGCCTTCGTCACCGGCCTGTTCATCGGGTTCGCGGAGGAGGTGCTGTGCCGCGGGCTGGTCGTGACGATGCTGCGCGACTCCGGGAAGTCGGAGTGGGTGGTCATGGTGCTCTCGTCGCTGGTGTTCGCGCTGCTGCACTCCGTCAACATCCTCGGCGGGCAGTCGCTGCTCAAGGTCGCGCTCACGGTGGTGTTCGCGTTCGGGTTCGGCGCTTGCATGTACCTCACGCTGCGGGTGACCGGGAACCTCATCTGGCCGGTGCTGCTGCACGCCCTCTACGACCCGACCCAGTTCCTGGCCACCGGCGGGATCGACGAGACGCACTCCGCCGAGCCCAGCGCGCTCCTGGAGCTCGCGGCCCCGGCGAACATGCTCTACGTGGTCCTCGGGGTCGTCGCGCTGCTCGCCGTGCGCGGGCGGGTCGGCCGCAGCACGTCGGACGGCCTGGAGCACGCCGCCCCCGCGCAGCGCTGACTCCGAGGTCCCGCGGTCCGCCGGTGCGACTTCCGGCCGAGACGGGGCGAGACCCGCGGCAGATCCGGGGGCAGGTCCCAGGGTGCGAGCGTGGTGGTACCGCCGCCCGCAGGAGGAAGCACATGCCCATGCACCCGGAACGCCCCGCCCCGAGCGGGTCGAGCACCGCGCCCGCCACCGGCGTGGCGTCGCCGAGCGTCGGCGCCGCCTACGGCGACCTGCGCCGCGCCGTCCGCGCGCACCGGCGCAGCGTCGACGACGCCGTCGCGGCTGCCCGCCTGCTGCGGGTCGCCGACGAGCGGCGGCGCGCGGCGGAGCGGGACGTCGAGCGCGCACGCGCCGCGCTGGTCTGGTCGCTCGCCGTGGCTCCCGATCCCGACCACTGACCCCGCCCGCGCCCACCCGCCCTCGACCGCAGCGGTCGGGGGCGGGTTCGTCTTCCCCTGGTCGGCTGGGGGGACACAGCGAGGCCGCCGTCACGATCGCGACGGCGGCCTCGGGGGTGGGGGTCAGCGGTGGGCGTGCGTCCCGCGCCGGCGGGCGGTGAGCAGGGCCGCGCCGGCTGCGAGGGCCGCGAGGGCTGCCAGGGACAGGGCGGCGGGGGCCGAGCCGGTCAGCGCCAGCCGCGGGGTGGCGGCGTGCGCGGTGGCGGCGTGCGGGGCGGCGGGGGCTGCCGGTGCTGCCGGTGCTGCCGTGACCGCATTCGTCGCGGGGGTGGTCGTGCTGCGGAGGATGGCCGCCGGGGCCGTCGTCGCTGGTGTCGTCGTCGGGGCGGTCGTCGTCGGCCCGGCCGGGAGCCCGGTGGGCACGCCGGGCGCCTGCTGCAGGAGGACCGGCA
Source organism: Cellulomonas sp. GbtcB1 (assembly GCF_019091725.1). Classification (NCBI taxonomy): domain Bacteria; kingdom Bacillati; phylum Actinomycetota; class Actinomycetes; order Micrococcales; family Cellulomonadaceae; genus Cellulomonas; species Cellulomonas sp. GbtcB1. The sequence goes on from NZ_JAGXJG010000101.1 coordinate 2,273, forward strand.
CCTGCTGGGGGACGGGCACGGGGACCTGCTGGAGGGGGACCGGCACACGCTGCGGGACCGGAGTCTGCTGGGTGGGGACGGGCACCCGCTGCGGGACGAGGACCGGCTGGGGGACCGGTACGCGCTGCGGGACGGGGGTCTGCTGCGTGGGGACGGGCACCCGCTGCGGGACGGCCACCGGCTGCGCCACCGGCACGGCCTGCGGCACCGGCACGGCCTGCGGCACCGGCACGGCCTGGGGCACCGGCACTGCCACGGGCTGCGGCTCGGGCACGGCGACGGGCTCCGGCACGGCCGGCGCCTGCACGCAGATCGTCACGGTCGCCGTCTCGGCGGTCAGCGACGACCCGCGGACGCCCGGCGACATCCAGTCCGCCTCGACGGTGCGCCCGCCGGAGGTGGTCGCGTGGGCGTCGGTGAGCAGGTGGTCCGGGTCCTCGATCGTGTACCGCTGCCCGTCGGACACGAGCACGGTGCGGGCCGGGCCCTCCAGCCGGACGGTCGTCCCGGGCGCGGTCCCGAGGTCGGTGAGGGTCCAGGTGCGGCACGACCCGGGGTCGGCGGCCCAGACGGGAGCGGTGGCGCCGACGAGCAGGACGGCGGCGGTGCCGAGCGTGGCGGTGGTCCGGCGGGCGATGCGGCGGGCGGTGCGGTTCATGGTGGGTTCCTCTCCTGATCTCCTGCACACGACGCTAGGGAGGTGAACCCGGGACCCGGATCTGCCCGCGGTCCCCCGGGCGGGGGCGGACCTACGACTTTGGTCGCAGCCGATCGGAGACCGCGGGACGTCGTCGGTCCCGGACGGGTGGCGGTGTGCTGGTCGCATGTTCATCACCGTCGTGGGAGCCGTCCTCCTCGTGGCCGGGACCTGGGCCGCGTTCCGTCTCGCCCCTCGAGGTCAGGGAGCGCCGGGAGCCGGCTGGTTCCCCGACCCGTCGTCCACCGCGGCACGGCAGCGTCGCTGGGACGGCAGCACCTGGGGCGACGAGGTCGTCGACGGCGGGGCGCCAGCCGACCGCGGTCGCCGGTTCCGGGGCCGCTTCTGGGGTCCGTGGGTGGGCTGGGTCGCGGCGTCGGCCGTCGTCCTGCTCGCCGGGACCACCGTCTACCGGTCGACCGGCCAGGTGCACGTGCTGGCCGCGACCAGCCTCGTGGGGATGGCGCTGTTCGGCTGGGCGTTCTACCGGTTCGTGAACCGGCAGCTGGCGCTCGACCACGTCGTCCGCCCGGTGCAGCTCGTCGCCGTTGCGGCGGCCTCGGCGGGTGCCACCCTGCTGGTCGCGGCGAACGTCAACGCCTGGATCATCGCCGGTCCTGGCATCCGGACGGCCACGGCCACCGTGGGTCTGGTCGAGGAGGGCACCAAGCTGCTCGTGCCGCTCGTCCTGCTGGCGCTGGGCTGCTACCGCGACCCGCGCGCCGGGATCGGCCTGGGCCTGGCGTCGGGCATCGGGTTCGCCGTCGCCGAGACGACGCAGTACGCGTACACCCTGCCGACCGCGACCGCGCCGAGTTTCTGCGGCGGGATGAGCGTGAGCCCCGACGCCGGCTCGGTGGTCGCCGCCCAGGTGCAGCGGGTGTTCCTGGTGTCGCCGCTGCACTGGCTGTGGACGGGCATCGCCTGCGCGATCGCGTGGCGGCTGTGGCACCTGCGCGGACGTCGCGGCACCCTTGGGGCCGTCGCCGGGTTCGCGCTCGTGGCCGTGGTCCACTCGCTCAACGACAGCTCGATCACGGCGTTCTGCGGGCACCCGACTGCGGCCGAGGCGGTGGGTGTCCTCAAGTACGCGCTGCTGCCGGCGATGTACCTGGTGTTCCGGGCCTGGGCGCGGACGTCGGAGCCGCCGCAGCTGATCGCGCGGACCTCGCGCGGCTGGACGCCGAGGCACCTGCCCACCCGCACCGTCACGGCCACCACCCCCGTGGGCTCCGACACTCCCGCAGGCACGGGGCAGGGCACCGCTCCCGCGGTGTGAGGGGCGCCAGCCGGCACGGACCCGCGACGTCCGTGCCGGCTCGCGCGCGCTCAGCCGTCGGCGTCGCGGACGGGCAGCGCGGTCTGCACCCGGTTGTCGACGCCCAGCTTGTCGAACAGGTGCCCGATGTGGGTCTTGACGGTGCCCACGCCCATGAACAGGTCGGCGGCGATGTCCGCGTTGGCGAGCCCGCGTGCGACGGCGTCGGCCACCTCGCGCTCCCGGTCGGTGAGCGTCGCCAGCCGGGCCCGGGCGTCCTGCGTGCGGGCCTGGTCGGGGCCGCGCCCGACCGCCGCGATCAGCTGGGCCGTGACCGACGGGGAGAGCATCGGCTGCCCCGCGGCGACCGCCCGGACCGCGTCGACGAGGTCCTGCGGCGCGGTGTTCTTCAGCAGGAACCCGCTCGCGGCGTCGAGCAGGGCGGTCCGCACCAGGTCGTCGGGGTCGAACGTGGTCAGCACTATGGCCGCCGGCCCGCCGT
>NZ_JAGXJG010000102.1:0-4577 GCF_019091725.1 Cellulomonas sp. GbtcB1
GCACGCGATGGTGATGAACAGGAACGGGAACAGCGCGCCCGCGAACACCGGGCCCTCGCCGTTCGAGGCGAACTCCGTGACGGCGGGCATCTGCGCGATCGGCCGCACCAGCACGATGCCGACCGCCAGCACGAGGATCGTCCCGACCTTCATGAACGTCGACAGGTAGTCGCGGGGCGTCAGCAGCAGCCACACCGGCAGGACCGCGGCGAAGAAGCCGTAGATCACGACCGCCCAGGTCAGCGTCACCGGCGACAGGTGCAGGTGCTCGCCCCAGGACGACTCGGCGACCCAACGGCCGCCGACGATCGCCGCGATCAGCAGCACGAACCCGATGACCGACACCTCGGTGACCGCGCCGGGCCGGACGAACCGCAGGTACAGGCCCATGAGCAGCGCGATCGGGATGGTGCAGCCGACGGAGAAGACGCCCCACGGGCTCTCGGCCAGCGCGTTCACGCACACCATCGCGAGCACGGCCAGCACGATCATCAGCATCACGAACACGACCACCATCGCGACCGTGCCGCCGAACCGCCCGATCTCGTCGCGGGCCATCTGCCCGAGCGACCGGCCGCCGCGCCGGGTGGAGAAGAACAGCACGAGCATGTCCTGCACGCCGCCCGCGACGACCACGCCGAGGATGATCCAGAGCGTGCCGGGGAGGTAGCCCATCTGCGCCGCGAGCACCGGGCCGACGAGCGGTCCCGCGCCGGCGATGGCCGCGAAGTGGTGCCCGTAGAGCACGCGCCGGTCGGTGGGGTCGAAGTCGCGGCCGTTGTCGACCCGCTCGGCCGGGGTCGCCCGGGTGTCGTCCGGCCGCATGATCCGGCGCTGCACGTACAGCGCGTAGAACCGGTAGGCGATCGCGTAGGTAGCGACCGCCGTCACCACGAACCAGATCGTGTTGACCTGCTCGCCGCGGACGACCGCGAGCATCGTCCAGCCGACGGCTCCCGCCAGCGAGATCGCGATCCAGACGACGATCCGCAGCGGTGTCCAGCGTTGCCGCGGCACGACGCCGACCGGCGTCCCGTCCTGCGCCCGGACGACCTGCGCCCGTTCCTCGTCGGTGTAGCCCTGCTCCTCGACGGTCGCCTGCGCCATGCCGAGCTCCTTCGCTCACGTGCCGTGCACGCGGGCGCGCTCGACCGCACGAGGGCGCGACGACGCGCCCCGGCGGCTGGGATCGAGGCGCCCCCTGTGCCTCGCCGTCAACCTAACGGGCGACGGGAAGCGCCTGCCACCCGAACCTGCGGGGCGGGCGGTCCGGGCGCCGCACGTGCCGCCGCGGACGGTCTCAGCGCGCCAGGAACGCCAGCAGGTCGTGCCGGGTGAGGACGCCGACGGGCTGCCCGTCGTCGACCACCATGAGTGCGTCGTGCTTCTGCAGCGCCTCGCGCGCCGACTCGACCGACTCCCCCGACCCGATGAGCGGCAGCGCGGCCGCCATGTGCCGGTCGACCCGGTCGGACAGCGACGCCGTCCCGGAGAACACCGCGTCCAGCAGCTCGCGCTCGGACACCGACCCGGCGACCTCGCCGATCTTCACCGGGGGCTCCGCGCCGACGACCGGCATCTGCGAGACGCCGTACTCCTGGAGGATCTCGATGGCGTCGCGGACGGTCTCGTTGGGGTGCGTGTGCACGAGCGCCGGCACGCTGCCGTCCTTGGTGCGCAGCACGTCGGTGACCGTCGCGCCGGCCTCGGTGTCGAGGAACCCGTAGGACCGCATCCACCGGTCGTTGAAGATCTTGGACAGGTAGCCCTTGCCGCTGTCCGGCAGCAGCACCACGATGACCGCCCGCGCGGCCGCGGCTGGGTCCTCCTCCTCGAGCCGGCGGGCCAGCCGCAGCGCGCCCTCGACGGCCATGCCGCAGGAGCCGCCGACCAGCAGGGCCTCCTCACGGGCGAGGCGCCGGGTCATCGCGAACGAGTCGGCGTCGGACACGGCGATGATCTCGTCCGGGACCGCCGGGTCGTAGGCGGCGGGCCAGAAGTCCTCGCCGACGCCCTCGACCAGGTACGGCCGCCCGTCGCCGCCCGAGTACACCGAGCCCAGCGGGTCGATGCCGACGACCCGCACCGGGCCGCCGTCGGACTCCGCGCGGTCGGCGGACGCGTCGTGCAGGTAGCGGCCGGTGCCGGTGATCGTGCCGCCGGTGCCGACGCCCGCGACGAAGTGCGTGACCCGGCCGTCGGTGTCGGCCCAGATCTCCGGGCCGGTGGAGGCGTAGTGGCTCGCGGGCCCGTTGACGTTGGCGTACTGGTTCGGCTTCCAGGCGCCCTCGATCTCCGTCACCAGCCGGTCGGACACCGAGTAGTACGAGTCCGGGTGGTCGGGCGGCACCGCGGTGGGCGTCACGACGACCTCGGCGCCGTACGCGCGCAGCACGTCGCGCTTGTCCTCCGACACCTTGTCCGGGCAGACGAACACGCAGCGGTAGCCCTTGCGCTGCGCCACCAGGGCCAGGCCGACGCCGGTGTTGCCGCTGGTCGGCTCGACGATGGTGCCGCCCGGGCGCAGCTCGCCCGAGGCCTCGGCCGCCTCGATCATCCGCAGCGCGATCCGGTCCTTGGCGGAGCCGCCGGGGTTGAAGTACTCGACCTTGGCCAGGATCGTCGCCGAGAGGCCCTCGGTGACGGCGTTGAGCCGGACCAGCGGGGTGCCGCCGACGAGCTCGGAGATGTGCTGCGCGTACTTCACGGGTCTCCCAGAGGGCGAAGGGCGGGGCGGGCGACGGCCCCGGGGGACCCCAGCCTAGGTCTCAGGTGACCGTGCCGATGTGCCACGGGATGAACTCCTCCACGCCGATGCCGAGCTCCTCGCTCGCGGTCGGCTCCCCGGAGGCGACCGCGAGGATCCGGTCGAACAGCTCCTGGCCGACCTCCGCGACCGTGCGCGTGCCCGCGGCGATCGGCCCGGCGTCGAGGTCCATGTCCTCGGTCATGCGCTCGTACACCGCCGTATTGGTGGCCACCTTGATCGACGGCGTCGGGCGGCAGCCGAACACCGAGCCGCGGCCGGTGGTGAACACGACGACGTTCGCGCCGCCCGCCACCAGCCCGGTCACCGACACCGGGTCGTAGCCGGGCGTGTCCATGAACACGAAGCCCCGGTGCGGCGCCATCGGCTCGGCGTACTCGTAGACCGCCGCGAGGTCAGCCTGGCCGCCCTTCGCGACCGCGCCGAGCGACTTCTCCAGGATGGTGGTCAGACCGCCGGCCTTGTTGCCCGGCGACGGGTTGTTGTCCAGCGACCCCTGCCCCGCCGCCGCGTACTTATGCCACCACGCGATCCGGTCGAGCAGGCGCTTCGCCACCCCGGCGTCGACCGCGCGCCGCGTCAGCAGGTGCTCCGCGCCGAACACCTCGGGGGTCTCCGCGAGCGCCGACGTCCCGCCGTACGCGACGAGCCGGTCGCTGGCCCACCCGAGCGCCGGGTTCGCCGTGATCCCCGAGTACCCGTCGGACCCGCCGCAGTTCAGCCCCAGCACGAGCTCCCGGACGTCGACCTCCTCGCGCCGGCACCGGTCGAGCACCGGCAGCATCTCCCGGACCGCCTCGACGCCGGCGCGCACGGTCGCGCGCACACCCCCGGTGTCCTGGATCGTCAGGCTCCGCACGACCGTGCCGTCGGGGATCGTCGCGAGCAGGCCGCCGCCCGCGGGCTCCGGCGCGGGCGCGCCGACCGACGGCATGCCGAGGAACGCCCCGGCCCCGTCGCGCGCGGACAGCTGCTCCGGCTGGAGCATCTCGCAGCCGAGGCCCAGCACGAGCACCGCGCCGATGTTGGGGTGGGCCGCGTAGCCGCGCAGGGTCCGCAGCAGCAGCCGCCCGCCCTCGCTCTCCGGCACCATCCCGCAGCCCGACTGGTGGGTCAGCGGGAGCACGCCGTCGACGTGCGGGAACGCGGCCAGCGCGCTCGTCGGGAACGCGTCGGCGATCATCCGGGCGGTCGACGCCGAGCAGTTCACGCTCGTGAGGATCGCCAGGTAGTTGCGCGTGCCGACCCGGCCGTCCGACCGGCGGTAGCCGCGGAACGTGGGGCGCGGGCCGTCCGGGACGGGCAGCACGGTGCGCGTGCCGCCGAGCTCGTGCTGGCGCTCCCCCGCCTCGTACCCGAGGTTGTGCGCGTGCACGTGCGCGCCCGGGGCGATGTCGGCGGTCGCGACGCCGATCACCTGGCCGTACTTGCGGACCCGCGCGCCGGTCGCGGCGGCGCGCAGCGCGACCTTGTGGCCCCGCGGCACCCGGTCCCGCACCCGGACGCCCGGGCCCGAGGCGGGCGCGGCGTGCTCCCCCGGGGCGAGGTCGCGGGTCGCGACCGCGACGTCGTCGCCCTCGCGGAGCACCAGCAGGTCGGGTCGGGTGGTCATCGGGCGGGCCTTCCGTCGGTCGGTCGGGGGCGGGGCGCGGCGGGGGTCGCGCGGCGGGGCGCGGCAGGGGTCGTGCGGCGGGGCGCGGGAGGAGTCGTGCGGCAGGGCTCGGCAGTGGTCGTGCGGCGGGGCGCGGGGTGCACGGCGGCGCGGGAGGGCGCGGCCGGGGCGGTGCCGCGACGGCGCGCGGCCCGCCGA
>NZ_JAGXJG010000103.1:0-4381 GCF_019091725.1 Cellulomonas sp. GbtcB1
CCGCCCGCGCCGGCGGCCCCCGCGCCCGGGTCCCCGGCGTGGCCCGCGCCCGCGTCCGCGGCCGCCGCGCGCGCCTCCGTCCGCCGCGCCCGCACGCCGGTGCGCCAGCGCCCGAGGCTCGCCGCGGCGAAGACGAGCACGGCGCCGCCGAGCAGCACGACGATGACGGCGCGCAGCCGGCTGGAGAACTGCTCCGTGGCGTCGTCGGGCGGGGCGAGCAGCAGCGGGGTGAACAGGTACCGGTCGTCGGCGCCGTTGACCCGCTGCAGGTCGTCGAGCTCGGCCTCGAGCACCGTGCCGACGGCGGCGGTGGTGGCGATCGCCGCCCCGGGCGTCGGGCCCACGCCGGTGATGTCCACGACGAACCCGTTGCCGCCGACGCCCGGACCCACCCCGTAGTCGGTCCCGACGCCGTCCGCCTGGAGCTGCTTCACGGTGGACGCTGCGCCGAGCCGGGCGATCAGCGCGTCGGTGATCAGGTTGGTGTCGGCGGACCGCAGGTAGGGGTTGTCCGCGTTCAGCGCCGCGAGCGCCGGGTCGCGCTCCAGCTCCTCGGCGGTCGGCACGGCGGGGTTGACGAGGGCGTAGGTCGAGGTGACCTCGTAGCTGCGCGGCGCGAAGCCGTACACGTACGCGGCGGCGGCCAGCGCCAGCAGCAGCGCGGGCAGCACGTACCACCGCTGCTGCCAGAGCGTCCTCAGGACGTCGGTCGGGTCCACGGGTCCTCCTCGTGACGCACCAGCAGCCACGCCGCCCCCGAGAGCCCGACCAGCGCGGGGAACGCCAGCGCGAAGACCGGGAAGGACAGCGAGTCGAACGTGAGCGAGCAGACCGCGCCCGCGAGGGTGCCGGCGGCGAGCGCGCCGGCGAGGCAGCGCAGCTCCAGCGAGCGCGCGGTGCCGGCGGCGTGCAGCGCGGTGACCCCGGGCAGCACCAGGTAGACGACGGTGGCGGCGACGCCCACGGCGCCCGTCGTCACCAGCGCGTTGAGGTACTGGTTGTCCAGGATGTGCAGGGCGTCCTCGGGCATGTAGTTGCCGGGCCCGAGCCCGAGCAGCGGGTGCGCGTCGAACATCGCGACCACGCGCGGGTAGTTGTCGAGCCGGGTCGAGATCGACGGGTCGGAGGCGTCCGCGCCGAGCGCCCCGCCGAGCGTGCTGACCAGCCCCGGGACGGACAGGAACAGCCCGGCGACGGCGACGGGCGCGGTGACCAGCACCCAGTGCCGGGCGACCCGGGGCAGGAACGGCAGCACGACGACGGTCGACACGGCGAGCCCGAGGATCCCCGACCGCGAGATGCTCATCGCGACGGCCAGCACCAGCAGGCCCGTGCGCAGCAGGTGCGCCCAGCGGCGTCCGGTGCGGTCGTACACGGCCCGCCAGATCGACAGCGGCAGCAGCATCGACGCGACGACGCCGAGCTCGATGGGGGAGAAGGTCGTCCCGGCGACCCGCACGAGCGCGCCCCGGGGCTGGAACGGGGTGTCGCCGCCGTTCGGGGTGAAGCCCGGCATCACCCAGGGCGCCCAGTCCACCGGGTCGACGTGCAGGAGGAACTGCACGAGAGCGACCAGGCAGCACACGACGAACCCGTCCAGGAGCGCCCGCGCGCACTGCGCCGCGGCGGCGACCGACCGGGCGCACTCCGGGACCACCGTGACCAGGGTCGCGCTGGCGAGCACCAGCAGCAGCCACCGCTCGCCGGCCGCCCGGGTCACCACGGTGCTGCCGCCGGTGGTGCCGAGCCAGAGCGCCGCGGACGACGCGACGGTGGCGAGCAGCAGCGCGCCGACCGCCAGCCGACCGGGATGCCGCGCGGCCAGCGGGTCGTGCAGCCCCCACGTCCAGGAGACCAGCCAGAAGGCGCCGAGCAGCAGCGTGAGCAGCATCGCGACGGTGCCGGCGGCGCCGATCGGGGCGATCACCATGCTCGCCGGGGCCGCGCCGATCGCGACCAGCGCGGCGCGCAGCAGCAGCGGCACGCCCCGGTCCCGCCCCGGCGGGACCGGGGGCTCGAGGGGCGGCGCCGGGGACCGCGGCAGGACCGTCGTCACGGCGCGCCGCACCCCGGCGCGGCGCCGGGCGCGTGGTCGTAGCGGTACAGGTGCACGGCGAGGCCGTCGGCGAACGTGTCGGCGAACGCGCCGTCCACGAGCGCCAGAGCCCGGTCCTCGCCGAGCACCGTGACGGTGCCGTCCGCCGCGCAGCGCAGGTCGAACCGGACGGTCGCGGCCCCGTCCCCGGTGGCGGCCGCGAGCAGGTACTGCGTGCCCCCGTCGACCTTCACCGCGGTGTCGACGGGGCCGTCGGCGAGCACCGCCCCGTCGAGGAACGGTGCCGCGAGCGCCGGGCCGAGCGCGGTCAGCTGCCGGTTGACGTCGGCGACCCACGGGCGGACGTCGGCCCCGCAGGCCTCGCGCAGCAGGTGGAACGACTCGCAGGCGCCGCCGAAGCTGTGGTTGAAGTACACGACGCCGCGCGCCCCGTGGATGACGCTGCTCCACACGGCCGCGCGGACCTGGGGCCCGGTGATCGTGGGGGCGTCGTCCTCGGAGAACGGGTGCCCGAGCTCGACGAACGCCCACACCGGCCGGCTGCCGGGCGGGTCCACGAGGGACCGCACGCGGTCGACGGTCCGGCCGTAGTTCGCCGGGCGCCGGCACTCCTGCTCGGTGAGCGGCTGCCCGCCGGCCAGCAGCATCCCGCCCTCGTGGCCGCCGCAGATGTGCGGGTCGGTGAACCAGTAGGTGTCGACCGACACGACGTCGGCGTAGTCGTTGACGAACCGGGCGGCCTCGGCGTCGTCGAGGCGGAACGCGACGCCCTTGCCGTAGTTGGCGTACGTGAGTGCGTCCGCGGGCAGCCCGGCGCGCACGGCCGCCTGCACGGTGTAGCCGCACGGGGTGTCCGCGGGGTGGCAGACCTCGCCCTGGCCGGGCCACAGCCCGGTCCAGCCGTTCTCCCCGGCGCCGGCCCACATGTCGACCTCGTCGGCCAGCACGCCCCCCGCGGCGCGGGGGTCCTCCCGGCCCACGAGCGCGGCCAGGCCGGTGCCGTCGAGCAGCGCGAGGTCGGAGTCCGTGGTGAGGTCCACGTAGGTGGTGAGGCCGGCCGCGAGGTCGAGGCGGACGTCCCCCGGGTCGGTGACGCTCTCGAGCCAGACGCCGATCGGGAACGCGCGCTGCTCGGCGGGCAGCGTCGGGTCGAAGGCGTCGTAGAACGCCGGGCCGCCGTCGACCTCGCGCCACGCGAGCGGGGTCGGCCACGTCGGGCCCGGGGTCGGGGACGCGGACGGGTCCCCGGTCGGGCCGCCCGGGCCCGCGCAGGAGCCGAAGCACACGCCGGCGACGGCGAGGCCGGTGCAGACCCGGCGCACGGCGCTCACCGCGGGCCGCCGTCCGCCGAGCCGCGCCCGCGGTCCGTGCCGCGCCCGCTCCCCGCGCCGCCACGAGGCCGAGCAGCGTGGCGGCGCCGCGGTCGCTCCCGTACCCGGCCAGGACGTGCCGCCGGCCCGCCGCCCCGAGCGCCGTCGCCAGCGCCGGGTCCGCCGCGACCCGCGCCACCGCGTCGGCGAGCGCGACCGGGTCCCGCGGCGGCACCAGGAGGCCGGTCCGCCCGTCGTGGACCAGCTCGCCGACCCCGCCGCCCGCGCACACCACGACCGGCAGCGCCGCCGCGAGCGCCTCCATCACGGCGACGCCCAGCGGCTCCGCGTGGCTCGCGAGCGCGAACACGTGCGCCCCGGCGAGCTCGGTGCGCACCCGGTCCTCGCCGACCGCGCCCGGCAGGTGCACCCGGTCCCCCAGGCCGAGCCCCGCGACCAGCGACTCCAGCCCCCGGCGGTACCCGTCGCCGCCGTCCTCGCCGAGCACGACCAGCCGGGCGTCCAGGCCGCGGTCGACGAGCAGCCGCACCGCGCGCACCAGGTCGTCGTGCCCCTTCGCGGGGTTCAGCCGCCCGCAGGAGACCAGCCGCAGCGGTCCGGCGCCCGGCCACGGGCGGTACGGGCGGTCCGGGACGGGCGCGTCGGGGTCGACGCCCATCGGCGCGACCGCGAGGGTCGCCGGCAGGTCCGGTCCGAGGGCGGCGCGCAGGTCCCGGCGCAGGCCCTCCGTGATCACCAGGCCGAACGTGGCACCGCGCCACTTGCCCCGCTGGTTCCCGCCGTAGTCCGCGAGCGGCCCGTGCAGCGTGAGGCTGTAGGCGGGCCCGCCGAGCAGGCGGGCGAGCGCGGCGACCTGGGCCGCGTCCCCGCTCGAGTGCACGTGCACGTGGGACCAGCCGCCGGCGCGGGCGAGCGCGGCGAGCCGGGCGGCCGCGAGCGTCAGGCCGGCGGTGCGGGCCGCGCGCCGGACAAGGCCGCCGCTGGCCGCCGCCGC
>NZ_JAGXJG010000104.1:0-4270 GCF_019091725.1 Cellulomonas sp. GbtcB1
GCGGCGACCAGGGCGCCGTCGTCCAGCGCGCGGTGCGGGATGAGGGTGGGGTTGGGCTGCAGCACGGGCCAGAGCGGGACCGCGCGGACGTGGGGGCCGCCGAGGCCGGCGATCGCCTCGAGGTCGCGCCGCACCACGTCGGCGTCGACGGCGTGCCACTGGAACATCCAGTCCTGGCACCGGGTGTAGTTGACGCCGAAGCGGGGCACGCGCGGGTCGGTCGGGGTCACGGGGCTTCCTCTCGGTGCTGCGGGGGCACGGCGGCCGTCGAGTCGCGGACGACCAGGCGGCGACCGCTGACGGTCTCGGAGCCGGCGGGCTCGCCGCGCACGAGGCGCGCGAGCAGCGCGACGGCGGTGCGCGCGCTCTCCTCCACCGGGGCGTCGAACGCGGTGAGCCGCGGCCGGACCAGCGTCGACACCCAGGAGTCCTCCCAGGCGACGACGGACAGCTGCGCGGGGACGGCGACGCCCACCTCGGGGGCGTGCGCGACGATCTCCGCGGCGATCGACTCCGAGTCGACGACGATCGCGGTGGCGCCGCCCAGCCGGCCGAGCAGGTCGGCGACGGGGTCGTCGGCGTCGGGGTGCCAGGCCAGCGTCGACGCCGCGACCCCGCGCTCGGCGGCGGCGCGCGCGAACCGCTCGTCGCGGGCGCGGGTGTGCGCCAGTCCCGGGGCGTCGGTGACGCGGGCGACGGCGCGGTGGCCTAGGTCGGCGAGGTGCCCGACGACGGTGGCGAAGGCGGACTCGTCGCCGACCGTCACCGCCGGCACCCGGTCGTCGACGGGGGCGCCGAGCAGGACCGCGGGGGTGCCGAGCTGCTCGACCAGCCCCAGGCGGGGGTCGTCCTCGCGCACGTCGACGAGCAGGAACGCGTCGACCCGCTGCTCGGACCACCACTGCCGGTAGACCTGCTCCTCCTCGTCCGCCCGGACGAGGGTCAGCGACAGCGACCAGCCGATGCCGGCGAGCGGCTCGGTCAGCCCGGCGAGCAGGCGCATGAAGAACGGGTCCCGGCCGAAGGTGCCGCTGGCGCGGGCGATGACCAGCCCGAGGCTGCGGCCGCCCTGGCCGGAGACCTTCCGGCTCGCGTAGTTGGGGCGCCAGCTCAGCTCGTCCGCCGCCGCCCGGATGCGCGCGGCGGTCGCCTCGGAGACGTTGGGGCGTCCGTTGAAGGCGTGGGACACCGCCGAGGTGGACACCCCGGCGCGGCGGGCCACGTCGGCGATCGTCACGCGTTTCGGTTGCGTTGCAGTCATGGTGCAGCCGAGGTTACGGGGGTTGACCGTCGCCTGTAAAGCGGTATACGTTCCTCGCCAATCGCAGATGTATACCGCTATACACGACGCGGCGGAGGCATTCTCGCTCCGCCTCCCGACGCACCGCAGCCTCAGGAGGACCAGTGACCGAAGGCGTCAGCAGGCGCACCGTCTTGAAGGCCGCGATCGGCGGCGGCGTCCTCGCGCCGCTGCTGTCCGCGTGCGGCGCGCTGACCCCCGCCTCGAGCGGCCCCCGGTCGATCTCGGTGCACACCCAGCTCAGCGGCGCCGTCGCCGGCGCGCAGGTGTTCGCCCAGGTCGTCGCCGACTACCAGCGGCGCACCGGTCGGACCGTGGCGCAGCTCAAGAACGGCTCGGACCTGCCCATCGTGTTCGAGACCAGCACGCTCGCCGGCAAGGAGGCCGACGTCGCCGTGGTCAACATGATGGGCCGCACCCTCGGCTGGACCGGCGCCGGCGCCACGATCCCGGTGGAGGACCTGCTCGACGCCTGGGGCCTGCGGGACACGATCATCCCCGAGGCCGTGCAGGAGTGGACCGACGAGGACGGGCACCTCCGGGCGTTCCCGTTCACCCGGACCAACTGGACGGTGTCGTTCAACACCGCGCTGCTCGAGGAGGCCGGCGTCGGCATCCCGACCACCTCCGACGAGCTGATCGCGGCCGCGGACGCCCTGCGGTCGAAGGGCATCGGGCCGGTGACGGTCGGCGGCTCGGACTGGAGCGGCCAGAAGCTGTTCCTGCAGATCCTCCAGGGGTTCGTGACGCAGCAGGAGGCGCGCACCGTCTTCTCGACCGGGAGGCTGTCGGAGAGCCCGGGCGCGATCGCCGGGGTCCGGCACTTCGTGGAGCTGCGGGACGCGGGCGTGTTCGTCGACGACGTCCAGGGCTTCACCTCGGACTCGGAGCTCACGCAGTTCAACACCCGCAAGGCCGCCGTCGTCCCCGCGATGTCGTCGGCCCTGGCGCTGGTGCCCGCCGAGCGGGCGGCCGAGGTCACCGTCGGCGGCTGGCCCGTGCCGTCGGGCGGCGGCGTGATCGAGCGGCCCAGCGTGATCCGCTCGTTCAACGGGCACGGCATCTGGATCAGCGAGAACGGCCGGGAGAAGCTCGACCTCATCGAGCCGTTCGTCAAGGAGCTCTACTCCGACGCCGTCACCGACGCGTTCATCCTCGGCTCCGGCCGGGACATGAACCGGGTCACCGACACCGTCAGCCAGGACTTCCCCCTGGTCGCGCAGGCGTCGCGCCTCACCGACGAGGACGTCACGCCCGTCATGCTCCCCGACCTGCTCATCCCCGACTCCGTGTTCGAGCCGATGATCCGCGTGACCGCGATGGCCTACGGGTCCGCGGGCGCCGACCAGATCGTCGACGCCTTCGAGAAGTCCTACGCCTCGGCGGCCTGACCGCCGGCGCCCGGAAGGGATCCTCCCATGACCGCAGTCGTCGACGCCGTCCGCACCGCGCCGCCCGGCTCCCCCGCACCCGCCCGCCGCCGCGGCGGCCGCACGCTCCGCGACCGGTTCCCGGGCCTCGCCCTGCCCGCCCTGGTCTGGTACGCGGTGTTCATGATCGGCCCGGTGGTGGCGATGCTGGTCATCGCCTTCCTGTCCTGGCCGGGCATGCTCGTCACGCCGTCCTGGACCGGGCTGGACAACTTCCGCGCTGTGTTCGCCGACGCGACCTTCTGGGCCGCGGTGCAGAACTCCGCCGTCCAGTTCGTCGTCGGGCTGCCGATCATGATCGTGCTGGCGTTCTACGTAGTGCAGAAGCCCCGGGGCGACCAGGTGCCCCGGTACCTGCTGTTCATCCCCGCGCAGATCTCCGCGCCGGCCACCGCCATGGTGTTCTACGCGATGCTCAACCCCGACGGCCTGGTCAACGGCGTGCTCCGGCCGCTCGGCCTGGAGGGCACCGCCTGGCTCGCCGACCCCGCCACCGCGCTGGGCGCGATCATCGCCGTCGAGCTGTGGAGCGGCATCGGCTACTCCGCCGTGCTCATCGCGGCCCGCCTCGACGGCGTCGACGGCGAGGACGTCCAGGCCGCGCGCATCGACGGCGCCGGCGACTGGCGGATCGCGTGGCAGATGTACTGGCCCATCGCCCGGGAGTTCATCGGCGTCGTCACGATGCTGCAGTTCCTGTCGATGCTGTTCAACTCCGCGCAGAACGTGCTGCTGCTGACCCAGGGCGGCCCCGGGACGCCGACGACGACGCTCGCGTACCTCATCTACCAGAAGGCCTTCGTGGAGGCGGACCTCGGCTACAGCCAGGCGGGCGGCGTGATCCTCTTCGTCCTCGGCCTCGTGGGCATGGGCGCGATCCGCCGCGTGCTGCGCGCCACCCACTGACCTCGCTGAAGGAGACCGCCATGGCCCGGCGCCCCGCCACCCTCCCCCTGCGTGAGCGCATCGGCTCGATCACGAGCGGCACGCTCGCGTGGCTCTACGCCGCCCTGCTGCTCGTCCCGCTGTTCTACTTCGTCGTCTCCGCGTTCAAGACGAACGAGCAGATCTTCGAGCAGCCGCTCGCGCTCCCCACCTCGTGGGACCTGTCGAACTTCACGACCGCGATCCGGCAGGCCGACCTCGGCCTCGCCGTCGCCAACTCGGCGATCACGACGGTCGCCGCCCTCGCCCTCACGTTGCTGCTCGCGCTGCCGGCGTCGTTCGCGCTGGCCCGGTCCCGCGGCCGCGCCGGCCGGGTGGTCGAGGGCGTGTTCGCGCTCGGCTTCCTCATCCCGTCGTCCGCCGCGCTGTTCCCGACCTTCCTGCTGGCGGCGGCGCTCGGGCTGTTCCACACCCGGACCTTCGTCGTCTTCCTGCTGCCCGCCACGGCGCTGCCGCTGTCGGTCGTCATCCTCACGTCGTTCATGCGGACCATCCCGCGGGAGCACGAGGAGGCCGCCTCCATGGACGGCGCGTCCTCGCTCCAGGTGCTCCGCCAGGTCTACCTGCCCATCTGCGTGCCGGGCATCGCGACCGT
>NZ_JAGXJG010000105.1:0-4213 GCF_019091725.1 Cellulomonas sp. GbtcB1
CGCCAGCGTCACCTCGTGGTTGGCCCAGTTGACCGTCGCGACGCGCTCCGGCGCCTCGTCGAGAGTCGTCGTGCCGAACGCGTGCTCGATCGTGATCGGGAACTCGCCGGACGCCGCGGCGGACGTCGGGTCGTCCGACCCGGACGAGGACCCGGACGGCGTGCTGCTGCAGGCAGCGAGGACCAGGGCGACCGATCCGGCCGCGACCAGCGCGGACAGGCGACGGGTGCGCATAGCGACGTCAGCTCACTCTCGGGGAGGCGAAGGGGACGCCCGACCTGCGCGAACGCGGTCCGCCAGCAGGTGAGGCACGCCTAAGTTAGGTGAGGCTCTGCGAGTGGCGCAATCACGCGATCGGGACGTCGACCCGCGCGATCGGGACGGCACCCGACCCGCCGGACGGCTGGAAGGCGCTCGGCGCGCGGCCGGTCTGCCGGCGGAACGCCGCCCCGAAGGCGCTCGCCGACGCGTAGCCGACCGCCTCCGCCACCTCGTCGACCCGCTCCCCCGCCGCGAGCAGCAGCACGGCCCGCTGGGCCCGCACCGCCGCCTGCCACCCGCCCAGGCTCAGCCCGGTCTCCGCCCGGAACGCCCGCGTCAGGGTGCGCGGGCTCACCCCGAGCGCGGCCGCCCAGTCCGCGAGCGCCCGCGGGTCCCCGGGGTCGGCCGTCACGGCGTCGACCACCGGGCGGAGCAGCGGGGACCGGGGTCGTCACCGCCACCTCGTCCGGCGCCGGGACCAGCACGTCCAGCACCATCTGCTCCGTGAGCTCCCGGGACCCCTCCGCGAGCGTCGCGTCCTGGAGCCGCGCCAGCAGCAGCGCGAGCAGCGGCGTCACCTCGACCGCGACCGGCGCGTCCGCCAGCGGCCGCACCGCGTGCACGCCGAACTGCGCCGTCCGGTACCAGGTCCCCGCCGGCGCCCTGGCCGTGTGCACCGTCCCGGCCGGCAGCCACAGCCCCGTCGTCGGCGTGATCGCCCACGTCCGGTCCGCCGCCGTCACGCTCGACGCGCCGCGCAGGTTCCACAGCAGCTCGTGCGTCGGGTGCGCGTGCGGCGCCCACACCGTCTCGCGGTCCACCAGCTCGTCCATGCCGTCGATGACGTACGGCACCGCCACCGAGCCCGCCGCGTAGAGCGGCAGCGACCGGCTGTCGACGCCGTCGACGGGGCGGGCGGCCGGACCGGTGGACATGGGCGCAGCCTACGAGCAGCGACCCCGCCGGGTGGCCTGGGCCGTTCGGGTGAGGCGGGCCGGGATCGCCCTCCGCGCCGGCCCGACCCGCGGCACACTCGCGCCCGTGGCGACGCCCCGCCCGTCCCGAGGAGGACCCGTGCCCGGTGCGACCGCACTGCCCGTGCTGCGACTGGCGTGGCAGCCCGACCGCGCCGAGCTCGCCGACGCGCTCCGCGTGCTGCTGAGGCTGCGCCGCCGCCGGCGAGCCGGTGCCCTCCTGCTCGGCGGCCTCGCCCTGGCGGCATGGAGCTGGACCACCGGGCAGCCCCTCCTCCCCTGGCTGGTGCTCCTGGTGCTGCTGCTGGCGCTCGTGGTGCTGCCCGTCCACCGGCTCGCCGCGCGGCTGTCGTGGCGCCGCGACCCGCGCCTGCGCACCGAGCACACCGCCGAGGTGGTACCCGGCGAGGGCCTGAGCCTGACGATCGGCGACGTCGCCTCCGCGTACCGGTGGTCTGCGTTCTCCGGTGTCCTCGAGACCGACGCCCAGTACCTCCTCACCCTCCCCCGCGGTCGGCGCACCTCCGTGCTCCCTCTGCCGAAGCGTGCCGCCGCGCAGGGAGAGGCAGACGCACTGCGCGCCGTCCTCGCCGCCGCGCTCGGCGAGCCCGTGCGCGCGCGCTGACCCGGCCTCTCGCCTGGCCGGCGCGCGCCACCCGTGACACCGTGCCGAGGTGACCCCCTCCGCCGCGGCCACGCCCGCGACACCGCCGGCCGCCGCGCGCGGTGCCACCCCGGAGCCCGCGCGCGCCTCGTGGGACATCGGCTCGCCGGCGCGGCTGCTCGCCGCCGCCCTCGTGTGCGGCGCCGCCGTCCTGATCTTCGCCGTGCACGTCCGGCCGCTCGGGTACGTGCCCCTCGTGCTCGGCGTCGCGCTCGGACTCGCCGTCGACCGCGCGCTCGGGCGGGACCTGGCCCTGATCGGCACCGGCATGGCGATCGTCTCGGCCATCTCGCTCAAGGCGGACCTCTCCGACGCCGGCATGGCGCGGTTCACCGTCGCCCTGTCCCTCGCGGTCCTGGTGCCGTGGGCGCTCTCCCGGTACGTGTTCGGGCAGCGGACCATCCGGTTCCCCGTCGCCACGGGCCGGCGCTGGGCGCGCTGGCAGTGGGCGTACCTGGCCGCCGTCGTCGTCATCGGCTACCTCGTCCTGCCGTTCTACTTCATCGGCTCCGGGGCCTACCGGAACTGGCCGGACCTCGACGGCGGGCAGGACATCGCGCGGCTGTTCGTGGGCGTCAACGCGGTCGGCATCTGGGACGAGCTGTTCTTCATCTGCACCGTCTTCGCCCTCCTGAGACGGCACCTCGGGCTGTGGACCGCCAACGTCCTGCAGTCGGTGGTCTTCGTGTCCTTCCTCTGGGAGCTCGGCTACCGCGAGTGGGGGCCGCTGCTCACCGTGCCGTTCGCCCTGGTGCAGGGGTGGATCTTCGCGCGCAGCACCTCGCTGCCCTACGTCGTCGCGGTGCACCTGCTGTTCGACCTCGTGGTGTTCGGCGTCCTCGTGCACGCGCACCACCCCGAGCTGCTCGACGTCTTCGTCACCGCGCCGGGCTGAGCACCGGACGGCCCGAGCGCGAGACGGGCTGAGCGCGAGGCGGGCCGAGCACGAGGCGGGCTCGACCCGCGTGCGTGTCGGTGGGCGCCGCTAGCGTCCTCGGCACAGCCGCGTCCAGGGCGAGGACCGCGGGTCGCACCCGACCTCCCGGAGCCCTCGTTGACCGCCGCGCCGCCCGCCCCCGCCCCCGCCCTCGTCACCGTCGTCGTCGAGGACGGCCGGCCACCGGTCGTCGACGTCGCCGGGTACGCCGACCTCGCCGAGCGGGTCTCCGCGACCGCGACCACGCCCGTCCACCTGTGCTCGGCCGCGAAGGCGATCACCGCGGTCGGCGTCCTCCGCCTCGCCAGCCGCGGCGTGCTGGACCTCGACGCCGACGTGCGCGCGCTCGTCCCGCTCGACGTGCCCGGCCGGACCGGCCCGACCCTCCGCCAGCTGCTCGGGCACCGCGGCGGCATCATCGACCCGCCGGGCGCGTTCGAGCCGGCCACCGGCCGTGTCCCGCCGACCGCGGACGTCCTCGCGGGGACCACCGCGGCGCACGTCGGCCCGGTCCGGGTCACGGCCGAGCCCGGTTCCGGCTTCGCGTACTCCGACGCCGGCTACTGCGTCGTCGAGCGCGCCGTGGAGGTCGCGACCGGCGAGTCCTTCGCGGACGTCCTGCACCGCGAGGTCGTCGCCCCGCTCGGGCTCGCGTCGACCGGCTTCTGGGCCGGGGAGGCGGCCGCCCAGGTCCGCGGGCCGCGCGCGGCCGTGGTCGCGCGCCTCGCCGGGTCGGCCGCCGCGAGTCACCACGCCGACGGCCGCCGGCTCGCCGGCATCCGGGCGCACTACGCCGGCCTCGCCGCCTCGGGCCTGTGGGCCTCGGCGGCGGACCTGGCCGTCCTGCTCGACGACGTCGGCCGGTCCCTCGACGCGCGGGGCGGGGTCCTGCTCGACGCCGACCAGGGAACCGCGCTCGTCCGGGACCCGGGCGGCCTCGGCGTCGGCCTCGGCGTCTTCCCGTTCGGGGCACCCGGGCGCCCGTGCGTCATGACCCAGGGGTGGGGTGTCGGGTCCCAGTGCCAGCTCCGGTGGTACCCGGCTGCGGGCGGTGCGGTGGCGGTGGTGGTCGCGGCGGACCCCGGGGTGGGGCAGGACGCGTCCGTCGTGGGGACGACGGTCGCCGCGGTGGCGGACGGCCGCGGGTGGCGGTGACCCGGCAGCCGGGCCGCGGCCGGTCGACTGACCTCCCTCCGTGGCTCGGTCGGCTGACGCCCGACCGCGGCCGGGCCGACTGACCCCCGACCACTGCCCGGTCTCCTGACCCCCGAAGGGCCGGACGGAACGAGGCAGCCGGCGGCTAGATGTACTCGGCCAGGACGTTGGTGACGGTGCGGGGCCGTTGACGTGAGGAGAACCTCCGGCTGGGGTGTGGCT
>NZ_JAGXJG010000106.1:0-4108 GCF_019091725.1 Cellulomonas sp. GbtcB1
CGGGCGTGTCCGGGGCCCGCCCCGGGACGGCGGTGGCCGCACCGGCGCCCGCCGGGGTCGCGCCGGGGCCGGTCGCGGCCGCATCCGTGCCCGGCGCAGCCGGCGTCGCCCCGGTGACCACGGGCGTCGCCCCCGTCACCACGGGCGTCGCCCCCGTCACCACGGGCGTCGCCCCCGTCACCACGGGCGTCGCCCCCGTCACGGCCGGCACGGAGCCGGTGGGCGTCCGGCCGCCGCGCTTGCGGGCGGCCGCCGCGGCGGCCTCGGCCTCACGGATCTGCCGGCGGGTCAGCGGCGCCCCCGGCGTGACGGTGCCGAGCGGGATCGCTCCGTCGGGCCCGGCCGCCGGGACACCGCCCGCTGCACCCCCCTGCGCACCGGCAGGGAGCGGCACCGTCGCGAGCGTCCCGGTGCTCACGTCGGTCCAGCCCGCGTCCGGGCCCTCGCGCCGCTCGCGCAGGATGCGCACGAGCAGGATCGCGGCGACCGCCAGCAGCAGCACGCCGAGCGCGACGCCCGGCCACAGCCACGGCGTGGTGACGGTCTGCGGCCAGGACAGGTCCAGCACCGGGGCGCTGTCGCCCAGGCTCACGGCGAGCAGCGACCAACGACCCTCCTGGGCCGGCCACTCGAGCGTCGCGGTGCCGTCGCCGGCGACCTCGGCGACCCACATGTCGTTGCCGGTCGGGTCGGCCGCGGTCGCCACGGCCGCGCCCGCGTCCTCGCTCGCCGTCGGCGACGGGGCCGCCTCGGCGGCGGCCTCCTCGGTCGCGGACGCGGACGGGCTCGCGGACGGCTCCGCCGCGTCCTGGCCGGACGTGGTGGCGAGCGTGTGCCAGTCGGACAGGCCGGTGACCCGCTCGTACGGGTCGGCGCCCACCCAGGCGGTGACGTCCGTGTCCCGGCCGACCGCGAGCACCACCGGCGCGCCGTCGGCGCGCACGGTCACGGTGACGGGGTCGCCGGCGAGCTCGAGCACGCCGGGGTCGGTCACGAGGGTCCGGGTCTCGCCCCCGGGCGCGGCCGTGGCCACCAGCGGGTCGTCGGCCCGCCAGACGGTGGCGGAGGCGACGCCGAGCCCGATGGCCGCGACCCCGAGCACCCCGAGGACGGCGGCGATCAGTCGTTGGAGCACGCATCTTCCTCTCGAACGTGACGTCCCAGGATAGGCGGACCACCTCGGGGTCCGGGCAAATCGGGCCTGCTGCGGGCCGGGTGCGTGCCCGGCCGACGGGTGTCCCGGGCCGTGGCGCTGCCGATACCCTGGACGGCGGACGCGGGCCGACCGACGCCCCGAGCCTCCCGCCCGGAGGCCGTCCCCACAAGCGCTCGCGCGCGCTCGCAGGAGGAACTTCGTGGCAGAGGACCGTACGCCCTTCCCGGTGGTCAACTTCCGTGGTTACGACCGCGGACCCGTCGACACCCGGATGCAGGAGCTCGAGCGCGCGCTGCAGGACGCCCGCAGCCAGGTCGCCTCGATGGACGAGCGCGTGCTGCAGATCTCGGGCGAGCTGTCCGAGGCGCACCGCCAGCTCCGCGAGGCGGAGCGGCCCACGTACTCGGGCCTGGGCTCCCGCATCGAAATGCTGCTGCGGAGCGCCGAGGAGCAGTCGTCCGACGTCGTGCAGCAGGCGAACGCGCAGGCGTCCGACGCCCTCGCCCGTGCGCGGCTCGCGGCCGGCCAGCTCCGCGCCCGCGCCGAGAACGAGGTCGCCGAGCTGCTCGCGACCGCGCGCCGCGAGGCGACGGAGGAGCGGTCGACGGCGCACACCGAGGCCGAGAGCGCGCTGACCGGCGCGCAGCGACGCGCGGAGGAGCTGGTCGGGTCGGCGGAGCGCGAGGCCGCCCGGATCCAGACCGCGATCCAGACCGAGGAGAGCGAGCGCCGCGCGACGCTGGAGCGCGAGCTCGGCACGCTGCGGGCGACGGTCGAGCGCGAGACGACCGAGCTCCGGATCAGCACCGAGCAGGCCGCGGAGGAGCTGCGCACGCGCACCGAGTCGGAGACGACGACGATGCGGGCCGAGGCCGAGCGGTACGACCAGGACCTGCGCCAGGCCGCCGACGCCGAGACGACCGCGCTGCGGCAGCGCGTGACCGCGGAGCTCGCCGAGCTGCGCACCGAGGCCGAGCGGTGGGCCGCGATGCAGCGGTCGGTGGCCGCGACCGAGATCGCCGAGGCGCGGCAGGCCGCGGCCGAGGAGTCCCGCGCCGTGCGCGCCGACGCCGCCGCCCAGGCCGACGCCGTGCGGTCGGCCGCCGAGCGGGCCGCCGCCGAGACCCAGCAGCGGGCGACCGCCGAGACCACCGCCCTGCGGGCCGAGGCCGAGCAGTACTCGGGCTTCGTCCGGGCGACCGCCGACCGCGAGACCGGCGAGCTGCGCGCGGCCGTGGCCGACGAGATCGCGGCCGCCCGCCAGGACGCCGAGCAGTCGCTCGCCGCCCTGCGTGCGGAGTCCGAGCAGTACGCGAGCGAGCTCCGCGCCACCGCCGAGCGCGAGACCACCGAGCTGCGCGAGCGCACCGAGCACGAGGCCGCCACCCTCCGGGCGCTGGCCGAGCGCGAGACCACCGAGCTGCGCGAGCGCACCGAGCGGGACGCGGCCGAGCTGCGCGAGCGCACGGAGCGCGAGGTCGCGGAGCTGCGCGAGGCCACCCGCCTCGACGTCGAGCGCCAGCTCACCGAGGCGACCCGGGCCGCCGACGAGGTCCGGTCGACCGCCCGCGCCGAGGCCGACGCGCTCACCGCGCAGGCCCGCCAGCAGCTCGCCGACGCCGAGCTGCAGATCGCCGCGCAGCGCGAGGCCGCCGAGCGCGCCGACGCCGAGCGGCACGCCACGGCCCGCGCCGAGACCGAGAAGCTCGTCTCCGACGCCGAGGCGCACGCCGCCGACGCCGAGCAGCGGGTCGCCAAGGCGCTCGAGCAGGCCGAGAAGATCCGCGTCGACTCGCAGAACCACTCCAAGGAGCTGCTGTCCAACGCCCGCGCGAACGCCGACCGCGTCGTCGCCGAGGCCCGCGAGCACGCCGAGAAGACGCTGTCCGAGGCGATGGCCGAGTCCGAGCGCGAGCGCACCACGTCGCAGCGGCAGGTCGAGGACCTGAACCGGCAGCGCGAGTCGATCACGTCCTACCTCGACGAGCTGCGCAACCTGCTCGGCCACGACCCGGCGCCGAACCGCACGACGCTGGAGAAGGCCGACGCCGCGCAGGCGCAGTTCGACGCCAAGCAGGCGGCCCGCCCGGCCGCGCGCCCGGCCCGCGGCAAGGGCCGGCCCGCCCCGGTGTCGGCCGCGACGCCCGCGGTCCCGGCACCCGCCGAGGCGAAGGACGACGAGAAGCCAGATGCGGCGGCGGACGGGGCGAAGGACGCCGTCGGCGCCGAGGCCGCCGCGGACGCGACGGCCACCGCCGAGGCTACCCCCGCCCCGACCGCGCAGGACGCCGAGCGCCCCGCCGCCGCGAAGGAGGCGGCGCAGGCCGCCCAGCAGCCCGCCGACAGCGCCGAGACCTCCGAGGACGAGGCCGCGGCCGCGCCGGCCGAGAAGTGAGCGAGCGCGACGCGTCGTCGGTCCCCGCCGGGGCCGACGACGCAGGTGCGCCCGACGCGCCCGCCGATCGCGCCGCCGACTGGCGGTCCCGCCGCCGCGAGGCCGCCGACGCCCACGAGGCCGCCCTCCGCGCCCGGCGTCAGGCCGAGTCCGCCCGCGCCCGTGAGCTCATCGCGCGGTTCGTCGCCGACGCCCGCGACCGGGGCGTCGCCCCCGAGCCGCTGCACGCGCAGGGCTACGGCGGGCGTGGTCGCTACCGCACGCCCCTGGAGGGCTGGTACCTGCGCCGGGACCGGACGGTCGCGATCGGCACCGACGGCGGCTTCTACGTGCTGACCGTGCCGCCGTCGCTGGCCGCGCGGCTGCGCGGGGTGCGGCCGGAGCCGCAGGACCCGCCGCTCGTCATCGGCGCGGGCGGCAAGGACGGCGAGTCGCTGGACCTGCCGGTCGCGCTCGCCCGCGCGCTCGGCGACGACGCGGCCTGACGCCGCGCCGCCCCGGGCGGGCCCGGCCGGCGGCGCCGGCGTCCGGGTGGTGCAGGAGCTGCTGGGGCACGC
>NZ_JAGXJG010000107.1:0-3718 GCF_019091725.1 Cellulomonas sp. GbtcB1
TCCTCATCAGCGGCGACACGATCAACACCCCGGTGCAGCCCACGGGCGAACGGACCCCGCGCGGCGCCGGCGTCCGGGTCCGCGGCACCGTGCGCCACGCGCAGCGCGGCGACCGGGAGCGCGAGGGCCGCGACTCCGGCGAGCGCGACCACGACGCCGACCGGCACGGCCCCGGGCAGGACGGCACCGGCCACGAGCACGCCCGCCACCGCCCCGACCCCGACGACGACGACCGCCTCCGCCCCGAGCTCGACGGCCAGCGCCGGCAGCGCGGCGCCCCGGGTGCGCCGGGTGGCGAGCTCGCCCGCCCGCCGCCGGGCGAGCAGACCCGCGGTCAGGACGAGGAGCAGCGCCCCCACGACCACCCCGCCCACCACGAGCGACGTCGCGGCTGCCCGCGCGGCCGCGAGGTCGGCCGCGGCCGCCCGCAGCACGCCCAGCGCGCTGGAGTGCAGCGATCCGCCGGCCGCGCCCCAGCCGATGGTGCCGGGCGAGGCCTGGAGGGCCGGCAGCTCCGCGAGCACCCGGTCGCCCGCCGCCACGCCGACCCGCGCCGGGTCGAGCGCGACCCGGACGGTGCGCTGCACCTCGCGCGGCCCGACCGCGGCCACGGCCGCGGCCAGCGAGTCGTCCGAGAGCAGGGCGGCCGCGGCGGTGCTCGTGGCCGGGCCGGTCGTCGACACCCGCGGGTCGAGGAGGTCGGGCGCGTCGTGCCACGTCGGGGCGGCGGGGTCGACGGGCCGGAACACGCCCGACACCACCGCCTCGACCGGCCCGCCGTCGGACGCGGTCAGGTGCAGGGGGTCGCCGGTCGTCGCGCCGACCGCGCGCGCCACCGCCTCGGACAGCGCGACCTGCACGGGCGCCGGCTCGGTCGCGCCGCCGTCCGGAGCAGCGTCGTCCGCCGCCGCGTCCTCCGCACCGCCGTTCCCCGAACCGCCGTCCCCCGCCGCGCCGTCCCCCGCGCCGCCGTCCACTGCGCCGCCGTCCGCCCCCGGGGCGGGCCGCTCCGGCGGGGCAGCGGGTTCCGTCCCGGAGACCCACGTCACCGCGCCCTCCGCCGGCGTCCACACCAGCCGCAGCGTCACCTCGCCCGGTGGCGTGGCCGGGTCGTCCGCCGCCACCGCGAGCGACAGCGGCGCCGAGGCGGTGGAGACCAGGGGGTCGCGCAGCACGTCCCCGAGCCGCGGGGCCAGCCCGGTGGCGATCTGGTCCGCCGCCTGCCGGGAGAGCTCGGCCGACCCGTCGTACCCCTGCCCGGTCTCCGTGAACGCCGTCGCCGTCGTCACCACGAGGTCCGCGTCCGTGCCGGCCCGGGCCACCGCGGCCTGCACCGCCGCGTCCGACACCCGCGCGACCGCCCGCGGCACGGCCGCCACCAGCGCCACCACCAGGGCGACGAGGACCGCCACCAGGGTCAGCGGGCCCGCCTGCGCGGCGGCGCGCCGCGGGAGCGTCCCGAGATCGAGGCCCGCGCGCCGCCGCGGGGCGCGCGTGCGGTGCCGGCCGGTCACTCGGCGTCCCCGAGCCGCAGGTGCGCGGCGGACGCCCGGCGGACCAGGCCCGTCACGACCGGCAGCACCACCGCGGCCGACCCGCCGAGCAGCACCGCCGCGATCCCGCATGCGACGGGCCACGACCACACGGCCAGCGCGTCCGGCACCGGCCGGCCCCCGGTCGCCGAGATCGTCAGCGCCGGCGCGAGCGCGCGGACCGCGAGGGCGCCCACCGCGGTGCCCGCGGCCACCGCGAGGACGTCCACGACCACGTGCTGCACCGCGTAGGTGCCGGCCACCGCGCGCGGCGACGCCCCGACGGCGAGCAGCCGCGCCACCTCCGGGCCGCGGTCCTCGGCCGTCTCGGCGGCGTGCAGCGCGGTGCCGACGAGGGCGAGCGCGACGGCGGCGACGACGAGCAGCCCGAGCGCCGCGAGCACCCCGACGCGGAGCGGGCCGCCCCGGAGGTCCTCGGCGACCTCGGCGCGGGACGTCACGGCGGCGCCCGCGTCGCGCAGCGCGGCAACGTCGCCGCCCGCGGGCAGCCACCACGCGTCCACGAGCGACGCGGTCTCGGCCTCGCCGATCGCGACCCGGGACAGCGTGCGCAGGTCCGCGAGCACCGCGGGACCGTCGACCGCGCCCGGGAGGTACGGGGCGACGGCGGCGACGGTCGCGGGCAGCGCGGTCCCACCGACCGCGACCTGGAGCGGGTCTCCCGGCGCCAGCCCCGCGCCGGCCGCGAGGTCCGCGGTCACCACCACCGGCAGCTCGGCGGCCGGGGCGAACGCCGTGAGCACGAGCACGGTCGGCAGGTAGGACGCGCGCGACACGTCGACCTCGGCGGTGCCGCGCAGCATCCCGGGTGCCACGGTCACCGCGGGCTCCGCGAGGGACTGGTTCCGGAGCGTCGCGTCGGTCGGGCGCGCGGACCACCCGCCCGCCGCGGCCGCCGACTCGTCGGCGCCCGCCGGGAGGTCCCAGCCCACCGCCACGTCGACGTCCGCCAGGCCGCCGACGCCCTCCTCCAGCGCGGCGTCGGTCGCCACCTGCAGCGCGACGGCCAGCACCTGGGCACCGCCCTCCGGCGCGGCGAACCCGCCCGGCGTGGTCAGCCGCACCGTCCGCTCCACGCCGTCGAGCGGCACCCGCTCCCCCGCGACGCGCACCCGCACCCCGTGCCCGTCGTCGAGCACGAGCGTCGGCGTGACTGCCATCGGGTACGCGCTGCCGGTCGTCCCCGAGACCCGCACCGCGAGATCCCCGCCCTCGGCGGCGAACGGCAGCGCCGCCGCGAGCTCGTCGTCCGGCGGGGCGAGGCCCGCCGTCAGCCCGGACCACGTCGTCCCGTCCGGCAGCCGCCCGGCGAGCGCCACGGCCGCGGTGTCGACGGCGAGCAGCCGGGGCTCGGCGTCCTCGGGCCCGGACACCGCGAGCGTGCCGAACCCGGTCACCCGGTCCGTCACCGGCAGCGCGGCGCCGTCGGTCGCGAACCGGACGAGGGCGCCCTGCGCCGTCGGCGAGCCGGGCACGTCGGCCGCGACCACCGCCGCGGGCACCAGGGCCTCGGCCTGCTCGACCTGGGACCGGGACCAGGTCGCCGCCCATCCCGCGCCAGCGGTGGCGCCCGCGGCGGCGAGCACCACGAGCAGCAGTGCGACGGCGGCCCGGGGCCGGCGCGCGACGTCCAGCGCCGCCAGCGGCAGCACGAACCGCCGCGACCGCCGCGCGGCGCGCTCGGCCGGCCGCGCCAGCAGCGGCACCACCCGCAGCACGACGACCGACGCCGCGACCAGCACGAGGACCGGCGCGAGCACCCGGACGGCGTCCGTGGCCCCGCCCGCGCGGAGCCGAACCGCGGCGAGCACCGCGACGGCCACCAGCAGCAGGTCCCCGCCGGACCGGGCCAGCCGCGACGCCGTGCCCCCGCGTCGCCGGCCCCCCGGTGGCCGTGCCGCCGGCGCCACGAGCGCCAGCAGGAGGCCGGCCGCGCCCGCGCCGACGGTGGCCACGAGGGAACCGGGCACCCCGTCCGGCGCGCCCACGCCCGAGCGTGCGACCAGCGGCACCGCCGTCAGCGCCCGGTACGCCGCCAGACCGAGCGGGACGGCCAGCGCCGCCGCGACGGCCACCACCGCCGCCGCCTCGCCGAGCGCCAGGCCGAGCAGCTGACCCCGGCCCGCCCCGCGGTCCAGCAGCAGCGCGCGCTCCGGGGCGCGGCG
>NZ_JAGXJG010000108.1:0-3377 GCF_019091725.1 Cellulomonas sp. GbtcB1
CGCCCCCGAGGCCGCCGCCCGGGGCCCGTCCGTGCTCGACGACGAGGCCGGCGACCGCGCCGTCGGCGCCTCCGTGCGCAACTCCGGCCACGGCTGCTTCACCGCGCAGGACGGCGTCGCCCTCCAGCACGCGCTGGCCGCCCGGGAGCGCTGGCTGCGCCTGGCCAAGGAGACCGACCTGGGCCTGCGCGAGACCGGCACGGTGGTCGTGGCCCGGGCGGACGACGAGCAGCAGGTGCTCGCCGACCTCGCCGCCGCACGCGACGGCGACGTCGCGCTGCTCGACGCCGCCGGCGTGCACGCCCGGGTGCCGGGGCTCGGCGACGACGTGCTCGGCGGCGCGCACCTGCCGCTGGACGTCCGGGTGGACCAGCGGCGCGCGGTCGCCGCCCTGGCGGACCTGCTCGCCGGGCGGCCGCGCGCGAGCGTGTCCTGGGCGACCGCCGCACACGGCTTCGACCCGGACGGCGACGGCGTGCTCGTGCGCACCTCCCGCGGTGCGGTCACCGCCGGCCGGGTGGTCGTCGCGGTCGGCCACGACGTCGACCGGTACTTCCCCGAGCTCGCCACCGCCCACGGGGTCCGCCGGTGCGCGCTGCACATGCTGGAGGTGGACGGCCCCGGCGACGTGGAGCCGGCGGTGCTGACCGGCCCGTCGCTGCTCCGGTCCGCCGGCTTCGGCGTCAGCCCCGCGCTCGCGGACGTCCGGGCCCGGCTGACCGCCGAGTCGCCCGCGCTGCTCGACGCCGACGTCAACCTCATGCTCACCCAGCGCCCGGGCGGCAGCCTCACGCTCGGCGACACCCACGCCTACGGCACGACGCACGACCCGTTCGGCGACGAGGGCCTCGACGAGCTGCTGCTCGACCAGGCGGCGCGCCTGTTCGCCGGCACCCGTCCCCGGGTCCGCGCCCGGTGGCGCGGCGTCTACGCGTCCGCTCCCGAGCCGTTCCTTGTCGCCGAGCCCCTGCCCCGGGTGCACGTGGTGTCGGTGACCTCGGGCATCGGGATGACCACCGCGCTCGGCCTCGCGCCGGCCGTCCTCGACCCGCACCTGTGACCACCGTCCCGCCGCCCCGCTCCGCCACCCTCACCAGGAGACCGACCATGTCCGCACGTCCCCGCCTCGTCCCGGTCCTGTCCGCCGCCGCCCTGGTGCTCGCCCTGGGCGCCTGCTCCTCCGCCAGCGCCGACGACGCGGCCGGCGGCTCCGCCTCCGGCGACGCGAGCGTCTGCCCCGACGGCCGCATCCGGATGGGCGTCGAGCCCTTCGAGGACCCCGCCAAGCTCGAGCCCGCGTTCCGGGTGCTGGGCGAGGCGCTCGGCGAGAAGCTCGGCTGCCCGGTCGAGGTCTCGATCGTCGAGGACTACTCGGCCGGGGTGCTCGCGATGGAGAACGGCGAGCTCGACGTCGCGGTGTTCGGCCCCCTGGGCTACGTGTTCGCCGAGCGGCGCGCCGACGCCCAGGCCGTGGCCTCGTTCGGCCTGGCCGACGGCACTCTGTCCAGCTACACCGCCGGCCTGTGGGTGCCTGCGGACTCCCCGATCGAGTCGGTCGAGGACCTCGCCGGTCACACCCTCGCGCTCGGCTCGACCGGCTCCACCTCCGGCGACGCCCTCCCGCGGTTCGCGATCCGCGAGGCGGGCCGGGCGGAGGAGGACACCGACATCACGTACGCCGGAGGCCACCGGGAGGCGCTGCCCGCGCTGACCAACGGCACCGTCGACGTCGCGCAGATCAACAGCCAGACCCAGGCGACCGCAGAGCGCGAGGGCACCCTCGACACGTCCCGGTTCCGGCAGATCTGGACCTCCGAGCCGATCCCGAACGACCCGGTCACCGTCGCCGGCGCGCTGGGCGAGGAGTTCCGGGACGCCGTGCAAGACGCGCTGCTCAGCCTCGACACCGAGCACGTCGAGCAGATCGGCCAGTACCTCGACGTCGACCCGGCCGGTCCGCTGGTCGAGGTCGACAAGTCCACGTACCAGCCGCTGTTCGACCTGGCCGACACCCTCGGGCTGACCGAGGACGACGCGTGACCGGCGTGCCCGCGCCCGCCCACGACGGGTTGCAGGTGCGCGGCCTGGTCGTGCAGTACCCCGGCCGGCCGGACCGCTCCGGCACCGTCCGCCGGCACGCGGTCGACGAGGTGGACCTCGACATCGCGCCCGGCGAGGTGGCGGCCGCCCCCGGCCCCACCGGCTGCGGCAAGTCCACGACCCTGCGGGCGGTGGCGGGCCTCGCGCCCGTCACCGCCGGGACCGTGCACGTCGCCGGGCGCCTGGTGCGCGAGGGCGGCGCCGGGGCGCACGGCGTCTCCCACGACGAGCGGGCCACCCGCCGGCAGATCGCGATGATCTTCCAGCAGGTCAACCTGGTCCGGCGGCTCACGGTGCTGGACAACGTCTGCGCCGGCTCCCTCGGGCGGCTGCCGCTGCGCCGGTCCGTGGTGCCCGCCCTGCTGCCGCGCGAGGTGCGCGCCGAGGCGCTGTGGTGCCTGGAGCAGGTCGGCCTGGCCGACCGGGCGCTGGACGTCGCCGGGCAGCTGTCCGGCGGCCAGCAGCAGCGTGTCGCGGTCGCGCGGGCCCTGTGCCAGCGCGCGCCGGTGATGCTCGCGGACGAGCCGACGTCCGCGCTCGACCTCGCGGCCGCCGACCAGGTGATGGCGCTGCTGGCCGAGCTGACCCACGCGCAGGGCCTCGCGACCGTCGTCGTCGCGCACGACCCCGAGCTCGCCCACCGGCACGTCGACCGCGTGGTCGGCATGGCGGCGGGGCGGGTGGTGCTCCAGGGCGCCACCCGCGAGGTCTCGCTCGCCGACATCGCCGGCCTGTATGCGACCACGGTGCCGTCCGCGACGGTCCCCGCTGCAGCGCGGAGTGCCGCGTGAGCGCCCCCGCGCTGGACCGCCGGCCCCCGGCCCGCCGTCCCGACGCCGACGAGCTCGCCCGCACCGTCCTGCCCCGGCGGCGACGGCCCGCCCGGACCACCGCGCTGACCGCCCTCGTCGTGGCCGCCGTCGTGGTCGTGCACGTCCTGGCCTGGAACGGCACCGAGTTCTCGCTCGTCGCCCTGGTCGAGGGCCGCGAGGGCATGGCGCGGTTCATCGGAGAGTCGTTCCCGCCCGACCTGGACTGGACCCGCGTGGTGCGCCCCGGGCTCGAGGCGACCGTCACCACGCTGTGGATCGGCCTGCTCGGCACGACGCTGTCGGTGCCGTTCTCGCTGGGGCTCGCCGTGCTCGCGGCCCGCACCACCACGCCCGCCGGCGTGCTGTTCCAGGTGGCGCGTGCCGTGCTGTCGTTCCTTCGGGCGGAGCCCGACATCGTGATCGCGCTGATCTTCGTCCCCGCGGTCGGGCTGGGCCCGTTCTCCG
>NZ_JAGXJG010000109.1:0-3225 GCF_019091725.1 Cellulomonas sp. GbtcB1
CGGCGCCGGGCGCGCCCGGCGCACACCCCGCGCCCGCCGCCCAGGCGCCCGCGCCCGGCTACCCCGGCTACCCCGACCCCGCGGCCCTGCCCGGCCCCTACCCGGTCGCGCCGCAGCCGGCCCCGTCGCCGACGCTCGCGATCGTCGGCCTGGTCACCGCGCTGATCCCGTGCACGGCCCTCATCGGCCTCGTGATCAGCATCGTCGTCCTGGTGCGCGGCCGCCGCGGCGGCGTCCCGGGCCGCGGCCTCGCCGTCGCCGGCGTGATCGTCGGCGCGCTGTGGCTGGTCGCCGGGGTCGTCGCCCTGGCCCTCGGCGCGTTCGGCGTCGCCTCGCTCGTCGAGACCTGCGCGGACCTCGGGAACGGCGTGCACTACGTCGACGGCGTGCGCTACGAGTGCAACATCGGCTGACGCCCCGCCGCGCTGACTCCCCGCCGCCTCGCACGGCCGCAGCGGCGCGCCCGGCTCAGAGCAGCCGGCGCGCCGCCGCCCACCGGGTCAGCTCGTGCCGCGAGGACAGCTGCAGCTTCCGCAGCACCGCGGACACGTGCGTCTCGACGGTCTTGATCGAGATGAACAGCTCCCCCGCGACCTCGCGGTAGGAGTACCCGCGCGCGATCAGGCGCATGACCTCGCGCTCCCGCGCCGACAGCCGGTCGAGCTCGTCGTCGCCCGTCGCCACGTCGCCCGCGGCCGCGCCGAACGCGTCGAGGACGAAGCCCGCGAGCCGCGGCGAGAACACCGCGTCGCCGCCGGCCACCCGCAGCACCGCGTCGCACAGGTCGGGACCGGAGATCGCCTTGGTGACGTAGCCGCGCGCCCCGGCGCGGATCACCGCGACGACGTCCTCGGCCGCGTCCGACACCGACAGCGCGAGGAACCGGGTGTCGCCCAGCAGGTCGGTGCAGGCCCGGATCACCTCGGCACCGCCGCCGCCGTCGCCGCCGGGCAGGTGCACGTCGAGCAGCACGACCGGCGGCTGGGTCGCGCGCACGACCTGGATCGCCTCGTCGACCGTGGCGGCCTCGCCGACGACGTGCACCCGGTCGTCGAGGGACGCCTTGACGCCCGCGCGGAACATCAGGTGGTCGTCGACCAGCACCACGTCGACCGGAGCGTCGTTCATCCCTGCATCGTCCTCTCGTCGTCCGCCGTCGCGCGCTCGCGCACCAGCGGCATCCGCAGCCGCACCTCGGTGCCGCCGCCGTCCTTGCACACCACCGACGCCGTCCCGCCCCGGCGGCGCACCCGCCCCAGGATGGACTCGCGCACGCCGAACCGGTCGTCCGGCACGGCGTCGGGGTCGAAGCCGTCCCCGCGGTCGCGGACGAACACCTCGACCTCGTCGGGCCCGGCCTCCAGGTAGAGCGACACCGGCGGTCGCCCGTGCCGCACCGCGTTCAGCAGCGCCTCGCGGGTCGCCTGCAGCAGCGCGTCGGTGCTGGCGTCCGGCTCGGTGTCGCCGACGACGACCGTCTCGATCGTGACGGCCTCGCCGTCGGGCCCGGTGCGGGTGTCCTCGATCTCGGCGACGATCGCCGCCAGCACCGCCGCCACCGAGGTGCCGGGCGCCGGGCGGTCGTCGTACAGCCACGCGCGCAGCTCGCGCTCCTGGGCGCGCGCCATCCGGGCGACCTCCGTCGGGTCGTCGGCGCGGGCGCGGATCAGCGCGAGGGTCTGCAGCACGGAGTCGTGCAGGTGGGCCGCGATGTCGGCGCGCTCGGACTCCCGGGCCCGGGCGGCGCGCTCGTCGCCGAGCTCCCGGACCAGCCGGAGCCACCACGGCGCGAGCACCAGGGCGACGCCGCCGAGCACCGCCACGGCGGCAACCGTCGACTGCACCAGGGTGCCCGGCGTCGCCTCCTGGCCGACGAGCAGCAGCACGCCCACCCCCGCGATCACCAGGCCGCCGACCAGCCGCAGCACGCTCACCGGGCCGCGGCTGCCGCTGCGGCGCTCCCGCTGCACCGCGTCGAGCTGGCTCCACGCGAGCGCGGCGCCCGCGACCAGCAGCAGCACGGGCACCACCCAGTTCCCGACCACGTCCGTGCCCGCGCGGGCGAGCAGCATGGCCACGGCGCCGGCGAGCAGCGCGACCCCGACCGCGATCTCGGTCCACGGCAGCCGGCGGAGCCGCTGCACGGCGTCGTGCTCCAGCGGGCGGTGCAGGCGGGACAGCTCGGCGGGGCGCCCGGCGCCCGCGGCGGCAGCCGGGTCGCCCACCGGGATCGTCACCCACCAGAACACGTACAGGGCCACGCCGATCCCGCCCACCGGGGTGAGCAGCGCGAACAGCACGCGCACCAGGCGCACGGACACGCCGAGGTGCAGCGCGAGGCCGGCCGCGACGCCGCCGATCACGCGGCCGCGCTCCGGGCGCCGCAGCGGCAGGCGGGACGGGGACTCCATGCCCTGATCGTCACACGTCCCGGACCCCCCGGGCGCCCCTCGGGGCCCAGGATCAGGGACCCCCGGGGCACATTCAGGGGCGGGTCAGGGGGGTACCCGATGCCGCCGGGGGTGCCCCGCGCGTCAGGATCGAGCCATGACGAACGACAGCGCCGACCGCGGGTCGGGCACCGTGCCGCCGAGCGGCAGCGGCGCACCCGGCCCCGTGCCCCCACCCGCTCCCCCGACCGGCGGCCACGCGATGGCCGGCTTCTTCGCGGCGATCCGCCGCGCCGGCATCTCCCGCTCCCAGGACCGCTGGGTCGGCGGCGTCGCCGGCGGGCTCGCCACCCGGTTCGGCATCGACCCGCTCCTCGCCCGCGGCCTCGTCGGCGTGACCCTGCTCATGGGCTTCGGCTTCGTGCTGTACGGCCTCGCCTGGGCGCTGCTCCCGGAGGAGTCCGACGGCCGGATCCACCTCGAGGAGACCATCCGCGGGAACTTCGACGTCGCCCTGCTCGGCGCGATCGCCCTCGTGGTCGTCGGGTTCAGCGCCGGCGACTGGTGGTTCAGCTGGGGCCCGTTCCGGTCCGGCTGGTTCAGCGGCTTCGCGTGGTTCGCCGCCGTGGTCGCCGGGATCGTCGTCCTCGTCACCGCACTGCGGCGGGGGCGGGACGGCCAGCCGCCCACCGCGCCGTGGCAGCCCCCGTACCCGGAAGGACAGCGTCCGATGACCAGCCCCAGCACCCCGCCGGCCCCGCCGGCCGACGCCGCCACGCGCCCCGCCGCGCCGTACGCGGCCGCCGCACCGGCCGCCGCGAGCGCCTCGGCCCCG